>NZ_JACUZX010000015.1:0-124230 GCF_014851575.1 Rhizobium sp. RHZ02 | reverse complement strand
CACCCAGACCAGCCATGGCATGAGGGCCAGAGGCCGCCAACTTCGCCCCGCCTCAGAACCCAACTAAAACAACCAACGTCCAAAAAACAAACCCGCCGAAAATATCGACGGGTTTGTCAGCAGTCTGAGCCCGGCTGATGCCGGGCTCTTTTGTTGTGCGCCCAGCATGGGCGCATTCTTGTGGGTGGAAGTCCCACCGTAAGCTGGTCACAGCGAGCGAAGTCAAGCGCAACTGCGGCAGGGTGACCAACCGTGGGGAGGAAGCGATCCGATCAAAATTATCTGTAAAAACCCTTGCAAGTGGGAGCCGTCCACATATGGGGAGATCTCGCCTTGCGCCTGAAAGGGCGACGGTGTCGAGCCGGAGTGAGACGTCAGCCGAGGCGGTAGTAGGGAGCGCATAGGCGCGAACGAAGGTCCGAACGAGAGAGAGTGAAGTTCCTCCAAGGATGAGCAAGGCCATGCGTCAGATGCCGGAAGTGTCCGGGCGATCGGAGAGGCAAGCGGGTGAAGCCCGCCGGAGCTCCGGTCGCGACGAAGCCGAGCCCCCGCCGAGGATTGGGAACGACACAGGCGCAGGGCTGCTTGAGGTGGCCCTGCGGCGAGAGAACCTTCTGCGGGCGTGGAAGAGGTGCGGGCCAACAAAGGCGCGGCGGGCGCGGACGGTCTGGACATTGACCAGACGGCCGCAATGCTACGCATCTCTTGGCCTGCCATCCGCGACAGCCTGCGGGAGGGGACGTACCGGCCACAGCCGGTGCGTCGGGTGATGATCCCGAAGCCAGGGGGCGGCGAGCGCGAGCTTGGCATCCCCACGGTGCTGGACCGTCTGATCCAACAGGCGCTCCTGCAAGTCCTCCAGCCTATTCTTGATCCGACTTTTAGTCAGCACAGCTACGGCTTCCGTCCTGGAAGGAGTGCACACGATGCCGTCCTGGCGGCGCAATCGTTCGTGCAGTCCGGACGGCGGGTTGTCGTGGACGTTGACCTGGAGAAATTCTTCGACCGGGTTGACCATGACATCCTGATCGACCGTCTGCGCAAGAAAATCCCCGATCCCGGCGTGATCCGCTTGGTACGGGCCTATCTGAACGCCGACATTGTTGATGGGGTGTGGTCCTCAAGCGGACCCGAGGCACGCCGCAGGGTGGGCCGCTGTCGCCGCTTCTGGCCAATGTGTTGCTGGATGAGGTGGACAAGGAACTTGAACAGCGGGGCCATGCCTTCTGCCGCTATGCCGACGACTGTAACGTCTACGTGCGGTCACAGCGGGCGGGCGAACGGGTGATGGCTCTGCTGCGGCGGCTTTATGGCCGACTTCGCCTCAAGGTGAACGAGACCAAGAGCGCCGTTGCCAGTGTCTTCGGCCGCAAATTCCTCGGCTATGCTTTCTTCAAAGCACCAGGACGGGTGGTCAAGAGACTGGTCGCCGACAAGGCCATCAAGGCGTTCAAGGAGCGCATTCGCGAACTGACACCGCGCGTGACGGGTCGATCCCTGAAAGCGGTGGCAGAACGGCTGCGTATCTTCGTGTGCGGATGGAAAGCCTACTTCCGGCTGGCGCAAACATCTCGGGTCTGGCAAAGGCTGGACGAATGGATGCGTCACCGTTTGAGGGCTATCCAGCTCAAGCAATGGAAGCACAGCAGGACTATCTTCCGGGAACTGACGGTTCGGGGGGCAAAACCCGATGTGGCCCTACAGGTGGCGGCAAACGCCCGCCGCTGGTGGCGCAACAGCGGCAAGCTCATCAACGCCGTTCTCACCATCAGATGGGCCGACCAACTCGGAATGCCCAGACTCGCATAACCTCAATCCCTCGAACCGCCCGGTGCGGACCCGCATGCCGGGTGGTGTGGCAGGGGAGCGATCACATCGAGCGCCCCCTATGCCGATTTGGAGCTGTAATGGTAAGTCGCGGACGGGATCAATCGCTGTCGAGCTCGATACCCTGCACCTTCTTCAGCGGGCTGAAGGTCATCCTGTGCAGCGAGCAGGGACCGTGCTTCTCGATACCGGCCCTATGTTGCGCGGTGCCATAGCCGGCATGCGCGGCAAAGCCGTAAGCCGGAAAGGTGCTGTCGGCGCGCGCCATCATCCGGTCGCGCGTCACCTTGGCGACGATCGATGCGGCGGCGATCGAGACGGAGCGCGCATCACCCTTCACGACTGCCTGGCCGGGGCAGGCGAGCCCAGGCGGAACGTCAAGCCCATCGGTCAGGACAAAGCTAGCTGGTATCGACAGGCCGCAGATGGCGCGGCGCATGGCATCCAGACTGGCCTTGCGGATATCGGTCTCATCGATGCGCGTCGAACTTGAAGAGGCGATCGAGACGGTCGCGGTTGCGAGAATCTGAACGAAAAGCTCTTCGCGCCTCAGGGCCGAGAGCTGCTTGGAATCGTTCAGGCCTTCAGGAATGCGTTTCGGATCGAGAATGACGGCTGCCGCCACGACGGGACCGGCCAGCGGCCCCCGTCCGGCCTCATCGGCACCTGCAACCGGCCAGTGACCGGCCTTGCGCGCCTTCAGCTCCAGCCGGAAATCCGGCACGAGGGGGACATCTTCGAAAAGCATGGGAGAATCGGGTGACGTGCGACGGCTCATGCAGCTGACCCTCGCACGCCAACCCGATTTCCTGCAAGTCCCCGGATCAGGGCGGCGGGCCGGGGACTCCAGCGCGGAAGGGCAGGGCGACCATCCGCGAAGCTGAAATGTCAGAGCAGCGAGAGCTGGACGCCGCTGCCATCGGGCGGAACGAACAGGTCGTCCCGCAGCCGCATGCTGCGCCGGGTCATGCCCAGCCGTTTCGTCGCCATTTCGAAACGGCGCGCAATCTGCCAGGCATAGGGTCCGGCGCCCTTCATTCGCTTGCCGAACTCAGCATCGTAATCCTTTCCGCCGCGCATCGAGCGGACCAGCGACATGACGTGACGATAGCGGTCGGGATAGTTCTGCAGCAGCCAGTCGCGAAACAGCGGCGACACCTCGAGCGGGAGACGCAGGATGACATAACCCGCCTCGGTGGCACCCGCCGCGTGCGCCGCATCCAGAATTCGCTCAAGCTCATGGTCGTTGAGCGCCGGAATCATCGGGGCAGCCAGGACCGATGTCTGGATGCCTGCCTCGGAGAGCGCGCGGATGGCCTCCAGCCGGCGCGTCGGCGTCGAGGCGCGGGGCTCCATGGTCCGCGCCAGCTTTCGGTCGAGCGTCGTCGCCGACAGTGAAACGCGGACAAGGTTTCTTTCCGCCATCGCCGAGAGAATGTCGAGGTCGCGCAGGATCATTGCCGACTTGGTTACGATCGAAACCGGATGGTTCGCCTTTTCCAGCACCTCAAGGATCTGCCGCATGATGCGCCATTCCTTTTCGATCGGCTGGTAGGGATCGGTGTTGGTGCCGATCGCGATTACCCGCGGCTTGTAACCAGGCTTCGCCAATTCTCGCTCCAGGAGTTTCGCCGCATCCGGCTTGGCAAACAGCTTGGCTTCGAAGTCCAGACCGGCCGAAAGGCCCATATAGGCATGCGTCGGCCGCGCGAAGCAGTAAATGCAGCCATGCTCGCAGCCGCGATAGGGATTGATCGAGCGGTCGAAGGGAATGTCCGGCGACTCGTTGCGGGTGATGACCGTTCGCGGCTTCTCGATCTGCACGTCGGTCTTGAACGGCGGCAGATCCTCAAGGTTCTGCCAGCCATCGTCGAACGCTTCCCGACGCAGAGGCTCAAAGCGCCCGTTCGGATTAAGCCCGGCCGCACGCCCACGGCGGCGGTCGACATCGATCCGCAGGCCGGCAGATACGATCATCGTATCGGCAATATCTGCCGTATGGGCAGGCGCGAATGCGGCCTGCCCTGCAAGGGACTGCTCATTCATCGGATTCTCCGCTGGCGGAAGCTTTGCTTCCATCCGTTTTGATGATTAAATTCCTATCGGCAAAAAGAGAACAATGCAAGAACAAAATGAGGAAAGTGTCGCTGGCAAATTTTTGTGCGGCGCTCTATGAATAGGCAATGTTGACAGTTGTGCTGGAATGCCAGGATCAGGAACCGGAACTGGCGCAGACATTATCGGTGTTGGTTGCAGGCGCAGTGGAGGGGCTCGTCAGCGACGTCGTGGTGCTGGACCACGACTCGCGGGATGGAACGTCGAGGGTGGCCGACGCCGCCGGCTGCCGCTTCCATTCACAATGGGATATCAAGGACATAGTGCATTCGGCGCGAGGCGAGTGGCTCCTTTTCGTGGAACCGGGGGCGCGACCGCAGACCGGCTGGATCGACGAGATTGCTGAGTATATGATCCTGAACAAGCTACCGGCGCGGTTCAACGCGTCGCGCGGATACCGACGGCCGTTCCTGCAGCGTATCGGGCGTGTTTCGTCGCCGCTGGAGCTAGGTCTTCTCCTTCCGAAGGCGCAGGCGATCGCTGCCGCAAGAAGCGGAATGCGTCTCGCGGAATTCGCGAAGGGGCAAAAGCTGCGCAAGCTCAGCAGCGAGCTGATTCCATCCTGGGTCGCGCGCGCGGCGCGATAGTAGGTAGGGCGCTGCTCCGCGTGCCACCCATGCGGATAATTGGCGCCCGATACAATTTTGCGCTATAATTCCATCATGGCGCCGCCCGAGCGCCTCGCTTCGTGACGGTCGACCATGGAATGCCGGCAGACGGCAGAACAGGTCAGCGGAAGTCTCCTCTTCTGCCGGTTTCCGGCAAAAGGAGGTGCGTCATGAAACGCAATATGATCCGCGGCCTGATAGCGGCCGTCATATTGACGACATCGATGATCGCGCATCCGCATTCGGCAGCATCGCAGATGATGCGCAGTTGCGCAGGCCGATCCGAGGTCGTCAATTTCCTCGACAAGAATTTTGCCGAGAGACTGACGGCGGTCGGGCTGATCAACCAGAACGCCATGCTTGAGGTCTACGCCGCGCAGAGCGGCACGTGGACGCTGCTCATCACGGATGTTCACGGCGTAAGCTGCATCCTGCTGTCGGGTGATAGCTGGGATACGATGCCTGCTCTGCCGGGCATAGGGGCATAGAGCGGCAGACGGTCGCCTGCCGAAGCAGTCCGTTACTTGCCGGCGCCGCGCTTCAGGTGCTCATCGAGGCGCGGCATGATCTCCACGAAATTGCAGGGCATGTGGCGGTAGTCGAACTGGGATTTCAATATGCCGTCCCAGGCGTCCTTGCAGGCGCCAGGCGAGCCCGGCAGCGCGAAGATGAAGGTCGCGTTGGCAACGCCCGCCGTGGCGCGGGACTGGATCGTCGAGGTGCCGATCTTGTCGTAGGAGATACGGTGGAACACTTCCGAAAAGCCATCCATCCTCTTCTCGAAGAGCGGCTCCAGAGCTTCCGGGGTGACGTCGCGGCCGGTAAAGCCGGTTCCCCCCGTGGTGATGACGACGTCGATATCGTCGCGTTCGGTCCACGCCTTCACGCGGGAAGCGATCGCCTGCCGATCATCGGGGACGATCGCGCGGTCGACCAGCCGGTGCCCCGCCTCCTTGATTCTGGCGGCCAGCGTATCGCCGGAGCGGTCATCGGCAAGCGTGCGTGTATCCGAGACCGTCAGCACGGCAATGCCGACAGGAATGAAGGGACGCGTTTCATCCAAACCCGGCATCATGACCTCCCGCAGTCGTTTCCGTGGCTTCGAAATACCAGTCCGGCCGTTCGCGGTGAAGCGCGGCGGCGGCGTCTTCCGCCGCCGCAAGCGTATGGAAGATACCGTAGCAGGTCGCACCGGAACCAGACATGCGAACGAAAGATGCGCCCTGCTTCTTGAGCATCGTCGAGATCTCGGCAATTTCGGGCAGCAGGTCGCGAGCGACCGGCTCAAGGTCATTGCGCGTAGCGCGTATCGCCTCGACCCAGTTGAAACGCGGCGTCATGTCGAGCGGCGGATTGGCCTTGTTCGTCAGCCTTCGGAAAACCTCGGGCGTTGATACGCCTTTCAACGGGTTTGCCAGCACCATGGCAAAGGCCGGCATGTCGTCGACAGGCACGATTTGCTCGCCAATGCCCCTGGCGATCAGCGGTCTGCTCGCCAGGCACATAGGCACGTCGGCGCCAAGTCGAATGGCGATTGCCTCGATGGTCGCGTTCAGAAGCGAGACATTCCAGAGCCGCATCAGACCGCGAAGCGTAGCCGCCGCGTCGGCCGAGCCGCCGCCGATACCGGAGGCAATCGGCAGGTTCTTTTGGAGATGGATGCGGACGGCGGGAGCGGAGCCGCCCTCGCGAGCGATCGCCTCGCGCATAAAGTCCCGAGCCTTCAGGACGAGGTTGTCGTCGCGGCTGTCGTCAAGCGCCTCGGCAAAACGCCCGGAGATCACGAATTCATCTTTATCCGCCAGCGCAAAGCCCAGCCGGTCACCATGTTTGGTGAAGGTCACGAGCATGTCGAGCCGATGGTAGCCATCGGATCTCTGGCCCGTCACATGCAGGGCCAGATTGATTTTTGCCGGAGCGTCCTCGATGACCGTCACGTCATCGCCCATACTCGCCTCTGGCATCGCCGATCAGGACTTCTTATCGGTAGGCTTCGGTTGGATCGGCGCCGGGTCAGGCTGTTTCTTGTCCGCAGCCTTGGAGTTGTCTGTATCCTGCGGCAGGCCGTTGGCGATTTTGTCCTTGATCTTCGGGATCTCGGATGCCTCAGGGTCGGAGCCGAGCGCGCGGTTCCACTGGTAGACGGCTTCGAGCTTGCGTCCGACGCGCCAATAGGCATCGCCCAGATGGTCGTTGATCGTCGCGTCGCCGGCCTTGATCTGCGCAGCCTTCTCCAACTCCTCAACCGCTTCGGCGAAGCGGTTCAGCCGGAAATAGGCCCAGCCGAGAGAGTCGATGATGTAGCCATCGTCGGGACGCAGGTCGACCGCCTTCTTGATCATCGCCAGCCCCTCGTCGAGGTTCCGGTTCATGTCGATCCACGAGTAGCCAAGGTAGTTTAGAACCTGCGGCTGATCCGGGTTGAGCTCCAGCGCCTTGCGGAAATTCGGCTCGGCCTGGTCCCATTTCTTCAGGCGCTCATAGGCAATGCCACGCTGGAAGAAGACAGTCCACGCGCCCTTGCCCGGCAGTGGGCCGATAACTTCGACAGCCTTGTCGTAGTTTTCGGCCATCGCGGCGTAATCCTTCACGTCCGACAGCACGCTGCCATAGGCGAGGTAGCTGCGAACGTCGTTCGGATCGGAGGCAATCAGGTTCTGAAGGTGCTTGCGTGCCTCATCCACCTTACCGCCCTGTGCAAGTGCAAGGCCGAGCTGAAGCTCGGAGATGCGGCGCATCGGCGAGTTCTCGGGTACCTGCTGGTAGAGCGCGATGGCGCGGTCCATCTGCTCCTGTTTCTCGGCAATGCCACCGAGCATGACGAGCGTATCGGCGCTATCGGGATCCAGCGTCTTGGCGGTCTGCAGGTAGAGCGAAACAATATCCTCGGCGCCGTCGCGGTTCAGCGCGCCACCGATGGAGAAGAGCACGCCGGCAGCACCCTGCTTGGCCGTCTGGATCTGCTGCTCCTGCTTCTCGCCCTTTTCGATGCTCTGGCGCAGCGCTTTGAGCGGCGCGTAGTTGGGCAGCAGGTTGTCGCCGACGGAAATTGCGTCGAGCGCCTTCTGCTTGTTGCCCTGTGAGGCTTCGAGCCGGGCAAGAGCGATGACGGCGCGCATGAAGGTATCAGGAGCGGTCGCGCCGCCGTCCTTGTCGAGCACGGCGTCGTTGAGGTTCTGGCGAGCGGCCCTGATGTCGCCGTTCACGATCGCGATCGCGCCGGCATTGTATGACTTGAAGATGCCGACCCAATCCGGTCCCTTCATCTTCTGGATCGTGGTGAGGGCTTCCTTGCCACGGCCGGCGCCGACGCGGGCCCAAGCGGCGAGCAGATCGTTCATCATCCGGTCGAGATCGTTCGGTCCGGTATATTTCAGAAGGGATTCAGCCGTCTTGTATTCGCCACGGCGAATGGCATCCATGCTGCGCACGATGGTCGTGATGCGCTCGACGGTCGGATCACCCTTCAGGTCGTTGGCGTATTTCACGCCGTCCTGGATGTCGCCGTTCAAAAGCAGCGAGATCATCAGTCGCTGGCGGATTTCCGGATTTCCCGGCTCGATCTGCAGCGCCTTCTTGTAGAGTTCGATCGCCGTCTCGTAATCGTGATCGACATCGGCGGTCCGGGCAGCCAAAAACGCACCGGAGAAGCTCGTGACGCTATCCGGATCGAAGATCACTGTCGCGGCATCGTCCTTCTTGGCCGTCTCTTCGGCATTCACGCCGCCGAGCGCTGCCAGCGATATGACCGCTGCCATGGCTGCGCTCGAAAGAAGACGGATGGCAAGTTTTTGCCGCATTAGAAAACCTCTCTTGTGGCAGCCGGCCTCGTCCGACTGCAAATCAGTTGAAATGACTGACTCACAACAGGATGGCTTTTTTGAAGCGGTCCTGCAATAAAATCAGCCCGCGATCAGTGACCGTCGATTAATTGACGCGCTCGATGCAAAAGTCGATGACTTCCATCAGGGCCGATTTCCATGCCGTGTCGGGAAGGGGCGCAAGCGCATCGCGTGCGATCGTGCCGTAGTGAACCGCCCGGGCGATGGTATCGTTCAGCGTGCCGTACTTGGTAATCAGGCCAAGTGCCTTTTCGAGATGCTGGTCGCTGCTTTCGCCGCCTTCAATGGCCTGACGCCAGAAGGCGCGTTCTTCCTCGGTGCCGCGGCGATAGGCCAGGATCACAGGCAGCGTGATCTTGCCCTCGCGGAAGTCGTCGCCGACATTCTTGCCGAGATCGGCTGCCTTTCCGCCGTAATCCAGCGCGTCGTCGACCAGCTGGAAGGCCAGCCCGAGGTTCATGCCGTAGGACTTCAGCGCGTTGCGGCCGGATTTGCCGGCATCGGCGACGATCGGGCCGACTTCGGCAGCCGCGGCAAACAATGCCGCCGTCTTCGCGCGGATGACGGCGAGGTAGTCGTCCTCAGTTGTTTCCATGTTCTTGGCGACGGAGAGCTGCAGCACTTCGCCTTCCGCGATCACGCAGGCAGCCGAGGAGAGCACGTCGAGCGCTTCGAGCGAGCCGACCTCGACCATCATGCGGAACGCCTGGCCGAGCAGGAAGTCTCCGACGAGCACGCTGGCCTGGTTGCCCCAGATCATGCGAGCCGTGGACTTGCCGCGGCGAAGGTCGCTCTCGTCGACCACATCGTCATGCAGCAGCGTCGCGGTGTGCATGAACTCGACCGATGTCGCAAGCTTGATGTGGTTTTCGCCCTTGTAGCCGAACAGCGCAGCCGAGGCCAAAGTCAGCATCGGGCGCAGACGCTTGCCGCCGGACGAGATGAGATGGTTGGCCACCTCAGGAATCATCTGGACGTCGGAACCGGCCTTGGAGAGAATAAGCTGGTTGACCCGTTGCATGTCCGCCTTGGTCAAATCGACCAGCGGCTTGACGGATGCCAGTTTGTTTTTGCTTTCTTCAAGCGGTATGACCACGCCCAACGACCCGGACTCCTGTTAAATTATTGGGTTCGACAATAGAAAGGGGCGATTGGCGCGGCAAGGGGTGAATTGTCGCGTCGCGCAAATTTGAAAGGGATTTTCCCGCAAATGCATGAACTTATTCGCGCCAATGATCCCGTACTGCTCTCCTTTGCGGAGAGTCTGCTGAAGGATGCGGGGATTCACTGCTTCATCGCCGATCAGGGCATGAGCATTCTGGAAGGGTCACTCGGCATGCTGCCGCGCCGGCTTCTCGTCGATGATGACGAGGCGGATCGGGCGCGCCGCATTCTCGTGGATGCCGGGCTCGGCGACGAACTGCGGATGCCGAAGTGAGCTTTTGATGACGGAAGATGTTGCCGAGACCATAGATGCCTTTCACCGGGGGCTGTTCCATGTGGTGCAGCCGAAGGGCAGGGGGCATCGCTCGGGCATGGATGCAATGCTGCTCGCAGCGCTCGTTGCCGACGATCGTCCGATCAAGGTTGCCGATCTCGGTGCCGGCGCGGGTGCTGCAGGCTTGGCCGTCGCGTCACGGCTGCCGGCCGCGGAAGTCGTGCTCTTCGAGCGCTCGGGCGAGATGGCTGACTATGCGCGCCGCAGCATCCTCCTGCCTGACAATGCGCATGTGGCCGGCCGCGTTTCAGTCGTCGAGGCGGATGTGACGCTAAGGGCGAAGGCGCGAAACGAAGCCGGTCTTGTCGATGAGAGCTTCCATCATGTCATCATGAACCCGCCGTTCAACGATGCAGGCGATCGCCGGACGCCCGATGCCTTGAAGGCGGAGGCGCATGCGATGACGGACGGACTGTTCGCAAGCTGGGTGCGGACGGCCGGGGCGATCATGATCCCCGGCGGACAATTGTCCTTGATTGCGAAGCCGGAATCGATCGCCGAAATCATCGATGCCTGCGGACGCCGTTTCGGCGGCATCGAGGTGACCGCAATCCATCCGCGCGAAGGCGAGAACGCCGTGCGCATCCTCGTCACGGCGATAAAAGGATCGCGCGCGCGGCTTTCGCTGCGCGCGCCACTCATCATGCACGAGGAGGGGACGCATAAATTCTCCCCCTTCGTGGACGATCTCAACAATGGCCGGGCGGCCTATGCCAGGCGCTAGCCGGTCACGAAGTCAATCAGCAGCTTGACGTTCAGGCCGGCAATCAGGATCGCGATCACATAGGCGATGGCGCTCAGCCAGCGCGGGGCGACCAGCGCACCCATCTTCGCCTTGCTGGCGGTAAACATCACCAGCGGGAAGACGGCGAAGGAGAGCTGGAGGCTGAGCACGACCTGCGTCAGGATCAGCAGTTCCGCCGTCCCTTGGTCGCCATACCAGATCGTGACGAAGGCGGCCGGAATGATGGCGATCGCGCGGGTGATGAGGCGGCGAACCCATGGCTGAAGCCGGATCTTCAAGAAGCCTTCCATGACGATCTGGCCGGCAAGGGTTGCTGTCACCGTCGAATTCAGGCCGCAGCAGAGCAAGGCGATGCCGAAGAGCGTTGGCGCGATTGCCAGGCCGAGCAGCGGCGAGAGCAGCGCAGATGCTTCGCCCAGTTCCACGACATCCGTCTTGCCGTTGGCGTGGAAGGCGGCTGCTGCAAGGATCAGGATCGATGCGTTGATCAGCAGCGCAAAGCACAACGCTATGGTCGAGTCGATCGTGGCGTAGGTCAGCGCCTCGCGCTTCTCCGGCACCGAATGGCCGTAAGCGCGGGTCTGGACGATGCCGGAATGCAGATAGAGATTGTGCGGCATCACCGTGGCGCCGAGAATGCCGAGCGCGAGGTAGAGCATCTCGGGGTTGGAGACGATCTCGGTCGTCGGGAAGAAGCCCCGGATCACGGCGCCCCATTCCGGATCGGCAAGGAAGATTTGCACCCCGAAGCACACCGCAATGATACCGAGCAGAGCGATCACGAAGGCTTCCACCCAGCGGAAGCCGATCTTCTGCAGATAGAGAATGAGGAATACGTCGAGCGACGTGATAAGCACACCGAGCTCGAGTGGGATTCCGAAAAGCAGATTGAGGCCGATCGCCGTGCCGATCACTTCGGCAATGTCGGTGGCGATGATGGCGACTTCGGCAAAGGCCCAAAGCGGCACGGAAACATATTTCGGGAAGGCGTCGCGGCAGGCCTGGGCGAGGTCGCGACCGGAACCGATGGCAAGGCGCGCACAGAGCGACTGCAAAACGATCGCCATCAGGTTGGACAGCAGAGCAACGGTCAGCAGCGCATAGCCGAACTTCGATCCACCGGCGAGCGAGGTTGCCCAGTTGCCGGGGTCCATATAGCCGACGGCCACCATGTAGCCGGGTCCGAGGAACGCAGCGATCCGTCGCCAACGTGTGCCATGCTTGTGCGTCTGGACGGAACGGTAGACATCGGAAAGCGATGCCTCTTCGCGCTCGTGTCGCCAGCCGGTCTTTGCGTTCGGATTTACGATGTCCATGCAGTGTCCGCCTACTATCAATGCGGCCAGTATGTCCGATTAGAATGATAATGCAAGTCATTCGCAACAAGAATTCTGAACTGGCAGATGTTTTCTGCGCCGGCCATTGCGTTTGTCGCGCCGTTGCATACATGGAAGACGTTCGCTGATCTTGTCGCAAAGGATGGAAAATGGCCGGATTTTTGAAGAGGTTGCTGCCGAAGCGGTTCCGCAAGGAAGGCGTGGTCATTCCCGTCGTTCGACTTCACGGTCCGATCATGAGCGGCGGAAGCCAGTTCCGGCCGACCCTCAATCTCGCCGCAACTTCACAGGTCCTGGAAAAGGCTTTCAGCTTCAAGGATGCGCCGGCGGTCGCCATCTCGCTTAATTCACCCGGCGGCTCCCCGGTCCAGTCGCGGCTCGTCTTCGCGCGCATTCGCGATCTTGCGCGTGAAAAGCAGAAGAAGGTTCTCGTCTTCGTCGAGGATGTTGCGGCATCCGGCGGTTACATGATCGCTCTTGCTGGCGACGAAATTATTGCCGACCCCACCTCCATCGTCGGCTCGATCGGTGTCGTCTCCGGCGGCTTCGGCTTTCCCGAACTCTTAAAGAAGATCGGCGTAGAGCGTCGCGTCTACACGGCGGGGGAAAACAAGGTAATCCTTGATCCGTTCCAGCCCGAGAAGGAAAAGGACATCGAATACCTGAAGACCCTGCAGCTGGAGATTCATCAGGTCTTCATCTCCATGGTTCGTGAACGCCGCGCCGGAAAGCTGAAGAGCGACGAAGTGGTCTTCTCCGGACTTTTCTGGACCGGCACGCGTGGTCTCGAACTCGGCCTCATCGACGGGCTCGGCGACATGCGGCAGGAGCTGAAGCGTCGCTATGGGGCGAAGACCAAGCTCGAGCTGGTGATGCCCGCGCGCGGCCTTTTCGGAAGGCGCATTCCGGGTATATCGTCAGCCAACTTGGAAGGCGCCGGAGCTGGCCTTGCGACCGGACTTGTCGAGGCCGCCGAGGAGAAGGCATTGTGGAGCCGCTACGGGCTCTGAGGGATAAAAGGCTGGCATTATGCCGCAACTGATAATCATCATCGTGCTGGTGGTCGGAGCCTGGCTTCTCTACCGCCGCTTCGTTGCCGATGCACAGCGGCTCGCCGAGCGATCCCGGCGTGCCGAGAAGGAGCGCCAGACGGGCGCCATCGGCACGCTGGTCAAGGATCCGGTCACCGGCGAATATCATCTGAAGAAGGACGAGGACGAGTAGGGCCGCAAAAGCCTTGACCCGTCTGGCGCGGCGTGGCACCTGTCCGCGCACTTTTTGTACGAATTCGGAAGCCGTTCCATGTCTGCAGCAATTCCCGACCACATGAACCCGAAGCGCTCGTTCCAGGCGCTGATCCTCACGCTCCATAACTATTGGGCGGACAAGGGTTGTGCGGTGCTGCAGCCTTACGACATGGAGGTCGGTGCCGGCACGTTCCACCCGGCAACGACGCTGCGCGCGCTCGGCCCCAAGCCGTGGAAGGCCGCCTATGTGCAGCCGTCGCGCCGCCCGTCGGACGGCCGCTACGGCGAGAACCCGAACCGTCTGCAGCACTATTATCAGTACCAGGTCATCCTGAAGCCGAATCCGTCGAACCTGCAGGAGCTCTATCTCGGCTCGCTGGCTGCGATCGGCCTCGATCCGCTGCTGCACGACATCCGTTTTGTCGAGGACGACTGGGAAAGCCCGACGCTCGGTGCCTGGGGTCTCGGCTGGGAATGCTGGTGCGATGGCATGGAAGTGTCGCAGTTTACTTATTTCCAGCAGGTCTGCGGTATCGAATGCTCGCCCGTCTCGGGCGAGTTGACCTATGGTCTCGAGCGTCTGGCGATGTATGTGCAGGGCGTCGACAACGTGTACGACCTGAACTTCAACGGGCGCGAAGGCGACGAGAAGATCAGCTACGGCGATGTCTTCCTACAGGCCGAACAGGAATATTCACGCCACAATTTCGAATACGCCAATACGGAAATGCTGCATCGCCACTTCATCGATGCCGAAAAGGAATGCCAGGCGCTTCTCGCCGCCGGCGCTCCTGGCGACAGCGATAATCAGAAGCTGCACAAGTGCGTCTTCCCAGCTTACGATCAGTGCATCAAGGCGTCACACGTTTTCAATCTGCTGGATGCGCGCGGCGTCATCTCGGTTACCGAGCGTCAGAGCTACATCCTGCGTGTGCGGACGCTGGCGAAGGCCTGCGGTGAGGCCTTCCTGCAGACGGATGCGGGTGGGGTGAACTTGGCGAAAACCGCCGCTTGAAGAGCGGCAGTCAGCGGCGCTCGTCGCTTCTGATCTCGACGCGGCGTTCCACCGGACGAGCCTTGCTGGACGAAAAAGTACGTTGCGATGGCCAGTATGTTGAGCAGGAAAATAAACGCGCTCATGGTCTGAATGATCCTTGCCGCAGTTTGCGTATGCACGCTAGTTCAACGTGCAGAGTGAAAATAAGGCTTCGGCCGGTGCGACGGTATCGTGATTTCTCACTACCCCCCGTCCAGTGATTGCCCCGAAAGAGGGCCGGAAAGCGGGATGACAATCTGCGGTAACCCGCATAGTCTCCGGGCATACTTTCGGTCGTTGCGGGGGATTCGCGAATGTATGTAATTCTTGGCCTTATTGTTCTGGTCGCGCTCTATGCCGTCTTTGTCTACAACGGCCTTGTTCGCGCGCGGCAGATGGCCGAGGAAGCCTGGTCCGGTATCGATGTGCAGCTGAAGCGCCGCGCCGACCTGATCCCGAACCTGATCGAGACGGTCAAGGGCTATGCCGCCCACGAGAAGACGACACTCGAAGAGGTCGTTGCCCTCCGCAATAAGGCGCAATCGGTTCCGACGGGCGACGTCGCCGGTCGCGCTCAGGCAGAAGGCCTGCTCGGCCAGGCGCTTGGACGTCTGCTGGCACTCGCCGAAGCCTATCCCGACCTGAAGGCAAACGAGAATTTCCGCGAGTTGCAGACCTCGCTGGAGACGATGGAAAGCGAAATCCAGATGGCCCGCCGTTATTACAATGGCGCCGCCCGTGATCTGAATGTCAAGGTCGAAAGCTTCCCCTCCAACCTTGTCGCTGGCCAGTTCGGGTTCCAGAAGCGGGACTATTTCGAGATCACCAACGAAGCGGATAGCGCCGTTCCGACCGTAAAGTTCTGATATCCGCCATTTGCCTTTGCGTAAAAACTGCTAAGAGCAGGGCATGATCGTGGCCTGATGTGGCCCTCGCGCAAAGACGGAAAAGACAGGCAATGAGTAAAGACAAGCTCACCATCATCCCGCCGGACAAGCCGCTGACAGGTCGCGCCGTCCCGCCCGGCTCGAAATCGATCACCAACCGCGCGCTGCTCCTGGCAGGTCTCGCCAAGGGCACGAGCCGCCTGACCGGCGCTTTGAAGAGCGACGACACGCGCTATATGGCCGACGCTCTCCGCGCCATGGGTGTCATCATCGAAGAGCCGGATGATACGAGCTTTGTCGTCACGGGCAGCGGCAAGCTGCTGCCGCCGCAGGTGCCGCTTTTCCTCGGCAACGCCGGAACGGCGACGCGCTTCCTCACGGCCGCTGCCGCCCTGGTGGATGGCACCGTCGTCGTCGACGGCGACCAGCACATGCGCAAGCGCCCGATCGGTCCGCTGGTCGATGCACTGCGTTCGCTCGGCATCGACGCGTCGACCGAAACCGGCTGCCCGCCGGTCACCGTCAAGGGCACTGGCCGTTTTGAGGCGAGCCGCATCCAGATCGATGGCGGCCTGTCGAGCCAATATGTCTCGGCGCTGCTGATGATGGCTGCTGGCGGCGACAGGGCGGTGACGATCGAACTGCTAGGCGAGGACATCGGCGCGCTCGGCTACATCGATCTGACCACAGCGGCGATGCGCGCCTTCGGCGCCAAGGTCGAGAAGACGAGCGCGGTGACCTGGCGCGTCGAGCCGACCGGCTACACGGCAGCAGATTTCGTGGTCGAGCCCGACGCCTCTGCCGCGACCTACCTCTGGGCTGCGGAGGTGCTGACATCAGGCAAGATCGACCTCGGCGTTGCAAACGGCGCGTTCACGCAGCCGGACGCGAAGGCCTATGACCTGATCGCCCAGTTCCCGCATCTTCCCGCGGTTATCGACGGCTCGCAGATGCAGGATGCGGTTCCGACCCTTGCTGTGCTCGCCGCCTTCAATGAGACGCCGGTCCGCTTCGTCGGCATCGCCAATCTGCGCGTCAAGGAATGCGATCGCATCCGCGCCGTCTCGACCGGCCTGACGCAGATCCGCCCGGGTCTCGCTCACGAGGAAGGCGACGATCTGATTGTCCAGTCCGATCCCTCGCTCGCCGGACAGCGTCTGCCTGCCAAGATCGATACCTTCGCCGACCACCGCATCGCCATGAGCTTTGCGCTCGCCGGTCTGAAGATCGCGGGCATAACGATCCTTGATCCGGACTGCGTCGGCAAGACCTTCCCGGCCTATTGGCGGACACTGGCCGCGCTTGGCGTGACCTATGCCGATGAGAGCTGACATTATCTGACGCGGCCAGGACGCCGCAGGCGAGGGGTATGATGATCCGACGGCTTTCCGGCCTTTGCTTCGTTCTGTTTCTGATGCTTGCGGCGCGTGGCGCCATCGCCGCGGAGGTGATCAACGCCTTCGCGTCAAACATTGCGCTGGAGAAGAGCGGCGCGATGACGGTGACGGAGACGATATCAGTTACCGCCGAAGGCAACCGCATTCGGCGTGGCATCTTCCGCGATTTTCCGCTGACTTATCAGGATGAAAAGGGCCGCCTCCGCCGAGTCGATTTCGACGTCATCGCGGTCAAGCGCGATGGCCGCGACGAGCCCTGGCACACCGAATCCATCAGCGGCGGCATCCGCATCTATGCCGGCTCGGAAGACGTTACCGTGAGCTATGGCCGGCACGAGTATGTCTTCACCTACCGCACCAATCGCCAGATCCGCTACTTCGACGATCACGACGAACTCTACTGGAACGTAACCGGCAATGGTTGGATCTTCCCGATCCTGATGGCGACGGCGACCGTGAACCTTCCAGATGGCGTCAGCGCGATCGATACTGCTTTCTTCACCGGCCCGCAGGGCGCGACGGACAGGAATGCAAAGATTTCAGGCGGCGGAAGTCGACTGTTGTTTTCGACGACCCGGGCGCTGAACGCAGGCGAAGGGCTGACGATCGCAGTCAAGATGCCGAAGGGCTCGATCAATCCGCCGAGCGCTGACGATGAGCGGCGCTGGTGGCTCAGCGACAACCGTGATTACTTCCTCGGCTTTGGCGGTCTCATTCTGGTCTTCCTCTATTACACGCGCTCCTGGCTGAAGGTCGGCCGTGACCCGGCGCGTGGCGTGCTGGTGCCGCGCTGGGATCCGCCTGATGGAATCTCGCCGGCGCTGGTGAACTACATCGACAATCGCGGCTTCTCCGGGCAGGGCTGGACGGCGCTGTCGGCAACGGCCCTCAATCTCGCGGTGCGCGGCTTTGTCGTGCTGGAGGACCTCAAGAACGCGATCGTCATCCGCCGCACCGACAAGCCGGTCGGCAAGGAGAAGCTGGAAGCAGGGGAAGCCAGCCTGCTTAACGCAGTCGGAGCCAAGGGCTCGCTGACGATCGATGAAGCGAACGGAACGAAGGTGAAATCAGTCGGCGACAGCTTCCGCACAGCCATCGAGCGCGAGCACCGCGGCAAGTACTACAACGCGAATGCCGGCTACACGACCGGCGGCATAGCGCTCAGCGCCGCTTCATTGGTGGCCCTCTTCGTCTTCGGAACGCTGGAACCTGATGCGATCGCCCTGATGATCATTCCGATTGGCGTCGTCGTCTTCATCTCGGTGTTCGTCGCTGGCTTCGCCAAGTCGTTCCGCCCCGGCAGATCGCTCGGCGCGAAGATCATGTCGGTGATCGCGATCGCCATTGCTGTCTTCATCGGCTTCAGCATCGTCTCGTCGCTGGCTTTGGCGCTGTTCTCGTCGCTGGTCGAGTTGCATGAGACGCCGATGCTGTTTGCGATCGGCGGCATCATTCTCCTGAACCTGCTCTACGTCTTCATCATGGGTGCGCCGACCCCGCTCGGTGCCAAGCTGATGGATGGCATCGACGGTCTCCGCCAGTACATGACGCTGGCCGAGAAGGACCGCATGAACATGGCTGGGGCGCCTGAGATGTCGCCCCAGCATTTCGAGAAGCTCTTGCCCTATGCCGTGGCGCTTGGCGTCGAAAAGCCCTGGTCGCGCGCGTTTGAAACATGGCTTGCTGCTGCGGCGGCGGGTGCCGCTGCAGCGGCCTATGCTCCCTCCTGGTATTCCGGTAATTTTGGCAGCGGCAATTTCTCCGATCGCATCGGCGGCTTTTCTTCGTCGATGGCCTCGACGATCGCCTCCACCATTCCGGCACCGCCATCAAGCTCGTCCTCCGGCTTTTCCGGCGGCTCGTCGGGCGGCTTTTCCGGCGGCGGCGGTGGTGGTGGCGGTGGCGGCGGCTGGTAAGGCGTCCTGCTCAATCATTCCTGCTTGAGCCCCCGGCAAGCGACTGTGCTTGACGTAGCAAGTATTCCTGCTTGACCCCGGGCAAGCATTCCTGCTTGACCTTTCGGCGCTCTCCCCTTAACCGCCAGACGGAAACGTGAAAGGGACGGGCATGAAGGTTCTGTTGATCGGATCGGGCGGACGCGAGCACGCATTGGCCTGGAAGCTGGCGCAATCGCCTCTCATGACGGAATTCTACGCCGCGCCCGGCAATCCCGGCATTGCCGACCACGCGACCCTGGTTGCCGTCAATGTCGACGATCATGATACCATCATTGCCTTCTGCAAGGACAAGGCGATCGACTTCGTCGTGGTTGGCCCGGAAGCGCCGCTCGTCGCCGGCATTGCTGACAAGCTGCGCGCCGCAGGCTTTGCAGTCTTCGGCCCATCGGCAGCAGCAGCCCAGCTCGAGGGTTCGAAGGGCTTCACCAAGGATATCTGCGCCCGCTACGGCATTCCGACCGGTGCCTATCAGCGCTTCAACAACCCGCCGAAGGCGAAGGCCTATATTCGCCAGCAGGGCGCCCCGATCGTCGTCAAGGCGGATGGCCTTGCTGCCGGCAAGGGTGTGACTGTTGCCATGACCGTTGATGAGGCGCTTGCTGCCGTCGACGATTGCTTCGAGGGTGCCTTCGGTGCCGCTGGCGCCGAGGTCGTTATCGAAGCCTATCTCGATGGCGAGGAAGCGAGCTTCTTCTGCCTTTGCGACGGTAAGCATGTCCTGCCGCTCGCAACGGCCCAGGACCACAAGCGGGTGGGCGAGGGCGACACCGGCCCGAACACCGGCGGTATGGGCGCCTATTCGCCTGCTCCCGTCATGACCGCCGAGATGGTCGAGCGCACGATGAAGGAAATCATCGAGCCGACCATGCGCGGCATGGCCGAAAGCGGCTATCCCTTCTCCGGCGTCTTCTTCGCCGGCCTGATGATCACCGCCAAGGGCCCCGAGCTTATCGAGTACAATGTCCGCTTTGGCGATCCCGAGTGCCAGGTGCTGATGATGCGTCTGAAGAGCGATCTTCTGCCGCTTCTCCACGCCACCGCCACCGGGACGCTCGATCAGGTGTCCGCCGAATGGACGGATGATCCGGCCCTGACGGTCGTCATGGCATC
The DNA here is from genome assembly GCF_014851575.1 of Rhizobium sp. RHZ02. Lineage (NCBI taxonomy): Bacteria > Pseudomonadati > Pseudomonadota > Alphaproteobacteria > Hyphomicrobiales > Rhizobiaceae > Rhizobium > Rhizobium sp. RHZ02. Next base: position 104,623 of record NZ_JACUZX010000015.1, on the reverse strand, counting down.
GGAGGGCTATCCGGGCTCCTACGACAAGGACACGCCGATCCGCCATATCCCGGAAGCGGGCGAGGGCGCCAAGGTGTTTCATGCCGGCACAGCGCTCAAGGACGGAGCGCTGGTCGCAACGGGTGGCCGCGTGCTGAACGTCACCGCCACAGGGAAGACGGTTGGCGAGGCGCAGACGCGTGCCTATGCGCTCCTCGACAAGGTCGATTGGGACAATGGCTTCTGCCGCCGCGACATCGGTTGGCGCGCGATCGACCGCGAAAAAGCGTGAGCAAACCCGAAATCGGGTCAGTTCTCTAAATTTTTACCCTTTCCCCTGACGGGATGGAAACAAAGCCACGCTAGTCTCTTCTCAACGTGAGACGGAGTGTTCCATGCGTCAGGTCATCTTGGGTGCGATAGCTGTGTTTACGGCAGGGTCTGCCTGTGCCTCCTCGATTGAGGTCGTGGGCAAGGACGCGCGCACCAATGGCGGGAGCATCAGCCAGGAAAGCTGCCAAACCTGCCCGCCGCTTGAAAAGGTCGAGCGCAAGAAGGACTACACCGTACCGACGCTGGCACCTGGCGCGCTGCAATCCTCGGAAGTTCGCGACGTCAACGGTGAGATGAAGCTCTATCGTACCGAAGGCTGGATGGGCGGCTCGCCCGTCGTTTTTGTAACCAAGGCGCCAGCCGAACCAATGACAGCCGCCACGCAGCCGGCCGACAACATCGACCGCGCCTCGACGACGGCTGCAGTCATCGGTGGCGACGTCAAGCCGGTCGCGGCAGGCGTGACAGGCGTGCCGAAGGAACAAAAGGCGCCGCTCGACGTTTTCAACTTTGAACTTCGACCCTGATTTCCAGTTCCCTGCCCCAGCCTGACCAAAGTTTCGGTCGTCCGGGGTCCACCCCGCGGTGGATAAAATGCGTCCCTGAGAGAAGCAGGGACGCATTTTTTTATTTCTAGTGAGCTTTGCCGAACGGGGAGTTGCCAAAGTTCGGCGCAAGCAGGCGCGCAAGTGCGTGCAATCCAGTCGAAACATCCAGCCAACGCAAATGGTGTTTGGTGCCCTGGCTATCAGCAACGGCAGCGGTAGCTTCAACAGCCGTCAGCTCGGGAACCGGCTCCGGCGGAGGGGAGTAGATGCGTCCCTGATCGAGGGAAAGGATGGTTAGCGTCGTAATCATGGCCGTCTCCCACTTGCGGTTTTGCTGTGGGAAGCAGTCTCAGCCGGTTGCGGCCTTCCGGTCCTGAAAGGCCCAAGGAAAAGTTCCGAAACGATCCGAAACTAGCGCTCAGGGACACCCGCCAACCTCAACCCGTCGAGGAGGGCAGCAATGCGATCCGGATATTTGCCGGGTTGGCCGGCGCGGATGCGCTCGGCGGTTATATCAGGCGTCAGTCGTCTCAACGCCGCTAGGTGGCGATGGGCTTCCTCCATGCGGCCGAGATGCGCACTCGCAGCAATGAGCACCCATAGCGTTGGCTCGAAATTCGGATTGCTGGCCAGCGCTCTCGAAGCCCAGGCCACCGCCTGCTCGTATTCTCCGAGGATCACGTGGGCATGCGCGATGCCGCAATGCGAGAAATGCGCGCCGCGGTCACCTGGGGTCAAGCGGTTGGCCCTGTGGAAGTGGCTGAGTGCGTCGTTGACGTTGCCGCAATGAAGATGCCCGATGCCGGCCCTGACAACGACCATCGGGTTGTTGGGATTGGATTCGGCGGCCGCCTGCAGAACTGCAGGACCCCAATCGTAGTCCTTCACCGTCTGCATCAGGGCGACGCCGCAATGAGCCATGACCATGGCGTCGCCGGCGCAGTGCTCCAGCGCCCGCCGCGCCAGTGCGCCGCAGGTTTGCACGTCGTCCTCGGTGAGCGACGGCCAACCCATCGTGTAGCGATGCTCGAGCGCCCATGCCGCATGGGCAAGCAACTGCGCATTGTCAGGCTCGACGGCCAGCCCTTGCATGAGAAGCGCATAGGCGGCAGCGTTATCGCTTTCGATTTCGGTCGAGATCTTGGCCAGCGCCTGCAGGTAGATGTCGTAGGTGGCTACGCTTCCGGGCCTTTCACGTCGTGACCGCTCGATCTCGGCCGTCTGGATCAGCGGTTCGATCAGCGTTGCGACGCGCTCGGTGATGCGATCCTGAAAGTCGAATATCTCGTCCAGCGTCCCGTCGAAGGTCTGCGCCCACATATGCGTGCCGCCTTGACCCTCGACGAGTTCGGCGACAATGCGCAAGCGGTTGCCCTGCTGCCGGATGCTGCCTTCAAGCACGTAGCTGACACCGAGTTCCGCCGCGATCTTGCGCACATCCATCCCGCTGCCCTTGTAGGCAAAGGAGCAGTCCCGGCCGACGACGGCAAAGCTTCGGAACCGGCTGAGGGCTGCAATAATGTCGTCGACGATCCCATCGGCAAAGTAGTCCTGGTTTGGATCGCCGCTAAGATTGCTGAAGGGGAGGACAGCTAGGGTCGGCTTCAACTCCGGGGCTGGAGCAGCGGCTTTCGTTTCAATGTTCGCGCGGATGAAGCGGTAACCGACACGCGGCACCGTCGCAATCCATTCCTGCCCATCGGGTGTAAGACCGAGCACTTTGCGAAGCGCCGCCACCTGGACAGTCAGGTTGCTTTCCTCGACTGCGGTTCCGGGCCAAACGCGCTCCATCAGCGCATCCTTGGAAACAACATTGCCGCGGGCTTCAAGTAACACTTCAAGAAGAGCCGCGCCGCGTTGGCCAAGCGCGACCGCCCGCCCATTCCGCAGCAAGCCGCAGCCGGGATCGAGAACGAATTCACCGAAGGCATGCGAAGCCTCAGCCATGCAGCAAGTATAGCGCAACCGCCAGAGTCGGAAAACTGTACGGCGTGCCTTGCGACACCACTTCAACTTAAGGGCGCGCAGATGAATCAAACTTGCCGCACACTGCAAGAATGCACTGATTATATTTGATAATCCTTTGAGCGCCCGCACTTGGCAATTGTTAATTCATTCACTCTAACTCTAACAACCAAAGCCGGAAGACGCATGATTGTCGTCGCCACGCGTGGTCAACGCAGAGGTCGGGAGTTCATCGATCCGGGATTGCAGCCAGCGCCTGCAGCGCGAGGAAACGGTCGCCCAGAACCATGTTGTCTCGACCATCGGCCAGGCGCTGGAGCTGATCGCCCGAGGTGACCTGACGGTCCGTTGCGCCGATCTAGGCCAGAAGTACGCAGCTCTTCGCGACAACTTCAACGATGCGCTTGCGCATCTCGAAGCTGCCATGGCCAAGGTCAGCGCCAAGGGCGGCGACATTGCCGTCAGCAAGGAAGAGATCCGTCGCGCCTCAAACGATCTGTTGCAGCGCACAGAGCGTCAGGCCGCGAGCCTCGGAGAAACCTCCGCAGCGCTCGATGAACTGACCGTCGCCGTCCGCCAGACCGCCGAAGGCGCCCATGAAGCCAGCAAGCGTGTCGAGGCCGTCAGCGGCGAGGCGAGCCGTAGCGATGCCGTCGTCTCCGAAGCGATCGAAGCGATGAGCGGTATCGAGAAGTCGTCTGCCGAGATCGGCAAGATCATCGGCGTCATCGACTACATTGCTTTCCAGACGAACCTGCTGGCTCTGAACGCCGGCGTCGAAGCCGCCCGTGCCGGCGAATCCGGCAAGGGCTTCGCGGTCGTCGCTCAGGAAGTGCGCGAGCTGGCACAGCGCTCGGCTGCGGCTGCCAAGGAGATCAAGGATCAGATCGCCCGCTCGTCCGGCCAGGTCGATCAGGGCGTCCGTCTGGTCGGCGAAGCCGGCGAGGCGCTGAAGCGTATCTCTGACCAGATCAAGGCCGCCAACGAGATCGTTGCGAAGATCGCCCACAGCGCCTCCGAGCAGGATACCACGCTGCGGTCGATCTCGTCCTCGATGAACCAGCTCGACGCTGCGACGCAGCAGAACGCCGCGATGGCCGAGGAAACCACTGCGTCGGCCGAGTCGCTGGCAAGCGACACCGACGAGCTTCTGAACCTCATCCGCGGTTTCCGCGTTGGTGACAGCCAGGATTACAGCGCGCAGGTTCGCCGGGCCGCCTGAGGTTCGGGCGCCAAGCAAGAAAACGGTCGTCGGGCGTTCCGACGGCCGTTTTGAATTAAGGGGAGTCGGCCGTCGCGGCCTCGTCGGCAGTAAGCCCTGCGACAAGTTCCTCAATTTCGCGATCGGAGTAGACGGCAATGCCAGCTTGCTTCAGAAGCGCGGCCGTCACGCCATTTGCTGCGAGCTTCTGCCCGGAAAACGTGCCGTCATAGACAAAGCCCGAGCCGCAGGAGGGGCTGCCATCGATCAGCAGCGCATAACGGCAGCCTGTTTCGATCGCGAGCGCCAGTGCATTCTCGGCAGCCCGCTTGAACTCGCCCGTCACATCGCCGCCGCTGACCTCGACGACGCGCGCACGGCCGGAGAGGACATCCTCGCCCGTGGCTGCGCCTTCAATTTCGGCGGGCGGACGCGGCACTGGCATTCCGGCGGACATCTCGGGACAGACGGTCACCAGCCGGCCTTCCTCGATCCAGCGCGCGATCGCGGGATGGGCGAGCGGCTTCGACTGGCCGTCATAACGGACGGCATGGCCCATGAGACAGGCGCTGACGAGGATCTTGTTCATGACTTTGGCATAACGCCAAGGACGTGATAGTTCCAGTCCGCCGTAAGACTTGATGAAGGGATGCAGGGTGCAGCTAAGCATTGGCGCGGACAAGCCATGACCGATCTTGCGGTTTATGCCGCGCTGTTCCTGGCGGCTTTTGCGGCTGCCACGATATTCCCGATGCAGTCGGAAGCCGGCCTCGTCGCGCTCATCCTGGCGAAGCAGCATCCGGTCATTGCGCTGATCGCGGTGGCGACAATAGGCAACGTCCTTGGCTCGGCCGTCAACTGGCTGCTCGGCGTCGGCATTGAACGATTTCGCGACAAGCACTGGTTTCCCGTCCGCCAGCCTGCGCTCGACAAGGCGCAAAGCTGGTATCGGCGCTATGGCAAGTGGTCGCTGCTTCTGAGCTGGATGCCTGTTATCGGCGATCCCATCACCATCGTCGCCGGTGTGCTGCGCGAACCGCTTCCGATGTTCCTGCTGCTTGTGACCATTGCCAAGGCCGCGCGTTATGCGGTTCTCTCGGCGGCTACAATCGGAGTTGCTGGCTGACGGAAATCAGAGATTTCCATCCTTGAATCAAAATCTGAGCAAGGATGGAAATCTGCAGCAAATGTCGGATGTTAAGGCGTCATCCGCACGCCGCATCTGATGCGCTTAACCCGAGATCTTCGAGAAGTCGGCGACCGTGCCGGTTGCCTCGCGGATCAGGCGAAGCAGGGAAAGGCGATTGGCGCGGATTGCAGCGTCTTCGTCATTGACCAACACGTCGTCGAAGAAGCGGTCGACCGGAGCACGCAGCCTGGAGAGCGCTTCCATCGCCGAGCGGAAGTCTTCCTTGTCGACGGCCGCAGAGGCTTCTGCGGAAGCGGTGGTGATGGCGGCAAAGAGCTGCTTCTCGGCGTCGAGTCGGAAGAGATTTTCGGAGACGCCGTCGGCGATCACCGTGCCCTTCTTTTCCTCGGCAGCCAGGATCTGCGTGGCACGCTTGGTGCCGACCAGGAGGTTCTTGCCATCCTCGGACGTGATGAAGGCCGTTAGTGCCTCGACACGGCGGGCGATCATCAAGAGGTCGTCGGCCTCCGGCGTCAGCACGGAATCGATGAGATCGTAGCGCGCGCCCTGATCGCGCAGATAGACCTTCAGGCGGTCATGGAAGAAGGAGAGGAGGTCGAACTGGCGTGACAGGTCGTTGTCGTCAACAGTCTTGCCTATATCCGTATCGATGCGGCCCATGTGGCTGGTGATGCGCGGCAGCAGCGTCAGGCGTACACTCCGCTCGAGAAGGATGCGGATGACGCCAAGGGCAGCCCGGCGCAGCGCAAACGGATCCTTCGAACCGGTCGGCTTTTCGTCCACAGCCCAGAAGCCGATCAGCGTGTCGAGTTTGTCGGCAAGCGCCACTGTGATCGCGACCTTGTCCTGTGGCAGCTGGTCGGACGGGCCTTGCGGCTTGTAGTGCTCCTCGATCGCGGTCGCGACAACGGCATCCTCGCCCTGAAGGGCGGCATACTTGCGCCCCATGACGCCCTGCAGTTCCGGAAACTCGCCGACAGCCTCGGTGCGCAGATCGGCCTTGGCAAGCACCACGGCCCTGTCGACCAGCTTGTAATCGGCACCGACCGGGAAAGCGACCTTTGCGGCCATGGCGCGGATGCGCTCCACGCGCTCACCCTGTGTACCCAGCTTGGCGTGGAACGTCACATCAAGCGCATCGAGCTTCGCCATGCGCTGGTCGAGCGGCTTCTTGAGGTCGAGGTCGAATTTCTTTGCCGAAGCCTCCAGTGTCTCCAGATCAGGCAAATCGCCCTGGTCGCGCTTCCAGAAGTGCAGCGCGTCGGACAGGCGCGCGCGCACGACCTTGCCGTTGCCGTGGATGATTTCCTTGCCGCCGTCGCTGGCTTCGATGTTCGAGACGAGGATGAACTTGTTCGACAGCGTGTCGCCGCCAACAGGGCGCGTCACGAAACACTTCTGGTTCGTCTTGATCGTCAGGCGGATGATCTCCGCCGGAATCGAGAGGTAGTCTTCCTCGAAGCTGCCCAACAGGACCTGCGGCAATTCGACGAGGCCCGAGACCTCTTCGAGCAGGCCTTCGTCCTCGACCAGTTCCAGTCCGTTTGCAAAGGCGACATCGCGGGCATCATGCAGGATGATGTCCTTGCGGCGTTCGCCATCGAGGATCACCTTGGCCTTTTCGAGGTTCGCGATGTAATCGCCGAAACGCTTGACGGTGATGGCGCCGGGCGCATGGAAACGATGGCCGTAGGTCACGTTGGAGGCGACGATGCCGTCGATCGAGAACGGAATGACGACGGTCTCTTCATGCTCGGTGCCGAACGTGCAGACGATCGATTGCAACGGCCGGACCCAGCGCAGCGAGCCCGGCTGAGCGGAAGCCGCGCCCCAGCGCATCGGCTTCGGCCAGGGGAAATCGCGAATGATGCCGGGCATGACATCGCTGATGATCTCTTCAGCGGTGCGACCGGGCTTGGAGATGATGGCGATGTAGAAGTCGCCCTTCTTCGGGTCGCTCTGGATCTGCGCCTCGGAAACGGAAGACAGACCGGCGCCGCGCAGGAAGCCTTCGATCGCCTTCTCGTTGGCGTCGGTGCGGGGACCCTTCTTCTCTTCGCGCACATCGGCGGAGCGCGCCGTCAGGCCGCGGATATCGAGCGTCAGCCGGCGTGGGGTCCAGTATTCGCGCGCACCCTCGTAGGAAAGTCCTGCTTCGACAAGCGCATCGGTCACGAGCTTCTTCAGGTCGCCGGCAGCCTTGCGCTGCAGGCGGGCCGGGATCTCTTCGGAGCGGAGTTCTAGGAGCAGATCTGGCATGTCACTTTCCTTGCCTTCTCTGGGGAAGGCGCCACAAAGGCGGGGCTAAAAACGGTCGCCTCTGCTAGCAAAGAATGCCGCATCTGCACAACCGCAAAAACGGCCGCTGGCCGTGCTATGTTGCTGTGGATAGGGACGTCGGGCATTGCCTTGCCGTTTTTCGCCGCTATGGTCCCGCAACTTTTGTGAAAACGCAGGAATTCTCATGGCCGCTGACCTCCGCTCGCTCGCCGCTGTCATCTCCTCCGAAATCAACGCCCGGCCGGACCAGGCCAAGGCGGCGATCGAGCTGCTGGACGAGGGGGCGACCGTGCCCTTCATCGCCCGCTACCGCAAGGAAGTAACGGGCGGGCTGGACGATACGCAGCTGCGCAACCTTGCGGAGCGACTGGTCTACCTGCGCGAACTGGAAGCGCGGCGCGATACGATCGTCGAGTCCATCAACGGCCAGGGAAAGATGACCGACGAACTGCTTGGCAAGATCGCCGGTGCCGCCACCAAGGCCGAGCTTGAAGATCTCTATCTCCCCTACAAGCCGAAGCGTCGCACCCGCGCCGAGATCGCCCGCGAGCGTGGCCTCGGGCCTCTGGCGGAGGCGATCCTGGCTGATCGCTCGAAGGAGCCTGCGACGCTGGCGGAGGGCTACATCACCGCCGATGTGCCGGATGTGAAGACGGCACTCGAAGGCGCGCGCGACATCGTCGCCGAAGGCATCGCCGAAAATGCCGATCTGCTTGGCAAGTTGCGCGCCCATATGCGCAGCGCTGCCCTGCTGAAGGCCAAGGTGGTCGATGGCAAACAGGCCGCTGGCGAGAAGTTCTCCGACTACTTCGACCATTCCGAGCGCTGGGCGACCGCCCCCGGTCACCGCGCGCTAGCCATGCTTCGCGGCTGGAACGAAGAAGTGCTGACGCTGACCATCGAGGCCGATGCCGAGACCGTCTCTCCCAACAAGCCGGTCGAGCGCATGATCGCCGCCGCCTACGAGATCGGCGCGAGCCGTCCCGGCGACCGCTGGCTGATGGACGTCGCAAGCTGGACCTGGCGCGTCAAGCTCTCCATGTCGCTGTCGCTCGACCTGATGCGCGAACTTCGCGAACGTGCCGAGGAAGAGGCGATCCACGTCTTCGCCCGCAACCTCAAGGATCTGCTGCTGGCAGCGCCAGCCGGTTCGCGCCCGACCATGGGCCTTGATCCGGGCATCCGCACCGGTGTCAAAGTCGCCGTCACCGACGCCACCGGTAAGGTCGTGGCGACCTCGACCGTCTATCCCTTCCAGCCGCGGAACGACGTGCGCGGTGCGCAGCTCGAACTGGCATCGCTGATCCGCAAGCACAATGTCGAACTGATTTCGATCGGCAACGGCACCGGCAGCCGCGAGACGGAAAAGCTGGTGGCAGACATGCTGGCCGATCTGCCGGCGCCGAAGCCGACCAAGGTGATCGTCTCTGAAGCTGGCGCGTCGGTTTATTCCGCCTCGGAGACCGCCGCCCTCGAGTTCCCCAACCTCGACGTCTCGCTGCGCGGCGCCGTTTCCATCGCCCGCCGCCTGCAGGATCCGCTGGCCGAACTCGTCAAGATCGAGCCGAAGTCGATCGGCGTCGGGCAGTACCAGCACGATGTCGATCAGCAGAAGCTGTCGCGCTCGCTCGATGCCGTCGTCGAAGACGCGGTGAATGCCGTCGGCGTCGATCTTAACACCGCTTCCGCGCCGCTGCTCTCCCGTGTCTCCGGCCTGGGCGCCTCGATTGCCGACGCGATCGTCAAGCATCGAGACAGCGAAGGTCGCTTCGAGACCCGCCGTGACCTGTTGAAGGTCGCCCGCCTCGGCCAGCGTACCTTCGAGCAATGCGCCGGCTTCCTGCGCATTCGCGATGGCAAGGAGCCGCTCGATGCCTCCTCAGTCCACCCAGAAGCCTATGGCGTCGCCAAGAAGATCGTCTCCGCCTGCGGCCGCGACCTGCGTTCGCTGATGGGCGACACCGCCGTGCTGAAGGCCGTCGATCCGCGTCAGTTCATCGATGAGAAATTCGGCCTGCCGACGGTGAAGGACATCCTGGCCGAGTTGGAAAAGCCCGGCCGCGACCCTCGCCCGAGCTTCAAGACAGCAACCTTCGCCGAAGGCGTTCATGAGATCTCGGACCTCACGCCGGGCATGATGCTGGAAGGCACCGTGACCAATGTCGCGGCCTTCGGGGCTTTCGTCGACATTGGCGTCCATCAGGACGGTTTGGTGCACGTTTCGCAGCTCGCCGATCGCTTCGTCAAAGATCCTCACGAAGTTGTGAAAGCTGGCGACGTTGTAAAAGTTCGCGTCGTCGAGGTCGATGCCAAGCGTAAGCGCATCGGCCTGTCGATGAGAAAGGACGATGGTTCGCAGACCTCCGCTCCGCGTGGCGAGCCACGTGGAAATCAGCCGGTTCGCGGCCAGAATGACCGGCGGTCGGCTTCGCCAAAGCAGGAAAGCCAAGGTGCGTTTGGAGCTGCACTGGCTGAGGCCATGAAGCGAAAATAAGCGCTTAGCAACCAAATTTGCAAAAATGTCACACTTCGGCGACCATGTTGCCGAGGTGCGAATTACGGCGCTTGTAAGGCGGATGAGAGATACTAAGTTGATCGGATCATCCTGTCACATTGCGAGGCCTTACTTATGGCGTCGGCTTTCTTATCGATTGTCCAAAAAATCATCCGTAAGGGTAATCTGAGACTCACTCTCGCCAATGGCGAGACGCATGCGGTCGGTGATGGCACAGGCGAACTCGTTGTCGCCCGCGTTGCCGATGAAGAGGCGGAACAGCTGATCCGCCGCGATCCCACCCTAAAGCTAGGCGAAATGTACATGGAAGGCCGGTTCATTCTCGAACAGGGCAACATCTACGATTTCCTGGCGATGGTGAAGAAGAACACCACCAACGAGATCTTCGATATCCCGATGGCGGCTCTCCTGATCGGACGCATCGCCCTGCAGCAGCTGAAGAGCCGCATGCCGATCAACCGCAACAGGCGAAACGTTGCCCACCACTACGACCTGTCCGAAAAGCTCTTTGAACTCTTCCTCGACGAGGATTGGCAATACTCCTGCGCCTACTACAACCCACCCGGCATCAGCCTGGAGGAGGCGCAGGTCGCCAAGAAGCGGCACATTGCCGCGAAGCTTCTGCTCGAACCGAACCAGCGTGTCCTGGAGATCGGCTCCGGCTGGGGCGGCATGGGCATGTACCTGGTGGAATCCACGCCGGGACTGGAGCTCACCGGCATCACGCTCAGCAAGGAGCAGCTGAAGATCTCGCGGGAGCGAGCTCAGAAGCGTGGTCTTGGCGATCGCGCGCGCTTCGAACTGCAGGACTATCGCACGATGACGGGCAGGAAATTTGACCGCATCGTATCGGTCGGCATGTTCGAGCATGTCGGCATCGGCAATTTCGGCAAGTTCTTCAAGAAAGTGCATGAATTCCTAGACGATGACGGCGTCATGGTGTTGCACTCGATCGCACGTCCGAAGCCAAGCTTTGCGACCAATGCCTTCATCGAGAAGTACATTTTCCCGCAGGGCTATATCCCATCGATCGGTGAGACCATACCTTTTATCGAGAAGGCGGGACTGCTCGTCCGCGATGTCGAAGTTCTGCCGCTGCACTATGCCTACACACTGCGTCACTGGCGTGAACGCTTCGTGGCGCGCAGGGCCGAGGCGGTTGCGCTTTATGACGAGCAGTTCTTCCGCATGTGGGAATTCTACCTTGCGGGGTCGGAAATGGGCTTCCGCTGGGACGAACTTTTCATCATGCAGATCCAGATTTCCAAGAACCAGTATTCCACCCCCGATAACCGCGACTACATTGCCGAGAACGAGGCGAAGCTGAAAGAGTTCGAGGCGACGCGCACGCCGCTCGAAAAAGTCATTCTCTGATCCAGATCAAAAGGCGCGGCAAAGGCCGCGCCGTCTTTAAATTCGGAGCTTGATGACAATGGCAAGCACCCTTCCGGAAATCCATCTCGTGCGTCACGGCGAAACCGAGTGGAGTTTGTCTGGGCGGCACACCGGTCGCAGTGACATTCCGCTCACGGCAAAAGGCGAGGCCGCAGCACGTGACGTCGGTTCGCGCCTTGCGGGTAGAGGTTTTGCGGCCGTGTGGTCGAGCCCGTCGCAGCGCGCGCGCGACACCTGCGAACTCTCGGGCTTTGGCGCCGGCGCGATCGTCAAGGATGACTTGGCGGAATGGGACTACGGCGCCTACGAGGGTATCACCACCAAGGAAATCCACGCGAGCCGACCCGGTTGGCAGCTGTTTCGCGACGGCTGCCCCAAGGGCGAGGCGGCGGGCGATGTCGGCGGGCGAGCAGATCGGATCATATCGGAGTTGCGGCTGGCCAATGCCCCGATCCTGATCTTTTCCAGCTCGCACTTCCTGCGCGTCCTTGGCGCGCGCTGGCTCGGATTGCCGCCGACCGATGGCGCGCGCTTCATCCTCGACACGGCAAGCATCAGCGTTCTCGGCTACGAGCACGACCTGACGGAGCCGGTGATCAGGCGGTGGAACCAGCGCTGAAAGGTCGCCCCGGCGGCCGTGAATTGACCTTGACCCGCGCCTCGACGGCTCGCTAGATGGCGTCATGCAACAGATCGGCGGAATAAACGGGCGCGTTGCGGATGCGCCTTCGAACAACTGGGTTTACCGGGTCCTGCCTCCCTGGCTCTGGCCCTACGCGCAGCTTGCGCGCTGGGATCGGCCGATCGGCTGGCAATTGCTGATGTGGCCCTGCTTCTGGTCGGCTGCCATGGCCGCGAATGCGGCGGCTCATATTGGCCAGTTTTCCGGCGGCCAGCTGATTTTCTATCTCGTGCTCTATTTCATCGGCTCTGTCGCGATGCGCGGGGCTGGGTGCACATACAACGATCTCGTCGACCACAAGATCGACATGGAAGTGGCGCGCACCCGCTCGCGGCCGCTGCCATCGGGTCGGGTGACACGCACGCAGGCCAAGGCGTTCATCGTCCTGCAGGCGCTGGTCGGGCTGCTGGTCGTGCTGCAGCTGAAATGGTTTGCCGTCATTCTCGGCGTCCTCTCGCTCGCTATCGTGGCGCTTTATCCTTTTGCCAAGCGCTTTACAGACTGGCCACAGTTCTTCCTTGGCCTTGCCTTTTCCTGGGGTGCTTTGATGGGCTGGGCGGCAATCTTCGGCGACCTTTCACTGGCGCCAATCCTCCTCTACGTCGCCTCGGTGGTCTGGACGATCGGTTACGACACGATCTATGCCCACCAGGACAAAGAGGACGACGAGCTGATCGGTGTCCGCTCGACCGCGCGGCTGTTCGGCGACAAGACGAAACAGTGGCTGGTCGGCCTCTATGGCCTGACGCTCGTGCTTGCCTTCTGCGCCTTCCTGTCCGCAGGCGTCGGCCCGTTCGGCTATCTCGGCCTGCTCATCGCGGCCGGCATGTTCGCCTGGCAGATCGTGACGCTCAATATCGACGACGCCGACCAGTGCCTTGCGCTGTTCAAGTCGAACAATCGCGTCGGCCTGATCATCTTTCTCGGCCTCTTCCTGTCGCTTCTCTTCGTCCTGCCCTGAGGCGGAAACGAAAATGCCCGGCACAATGGCCGGGCATTGATGGTCTGAAATGACGCACCGCTTAGTTGCGGGCGATGATTTCCTTGCCTTCGATCTTCATGGCGACGCCGAGCTTGCCCGTCGTTCGGCGCACGAGGAAGCGCGGACGCCGGTTTGCGAAGTAGGAATGCCGGCGGCGCGGCTTCAATGCGCTGGTGCGCAGGTCGCCAAGATGCTCTTCCAGCGGGCGGGCAACGCCGTCGGCCTCGACCATCAGCATCGGAATGCGGAAGGCCTCGGACCAGCTTCGCCAGTCGGCTGCGATATCTGCGAGGTCGTGGGCGACCAGCAGCGGTATGCAGAGCTCGGGGTCCTCGTGGTGAAGCTCCAGCGTAACAGTGACTTCGCCGTTGCCATGGTCGATGGCCCGGGCCGCAACGCCCTTGAAGGCGCGCTTGGGCAGCGCGATCGAAAGCGGCAGGCCGCTGGAGGAGAGAACCTTGCGCAGGATGGCGCCACGTTCGTCGATCGTTATGTTCACGTCACTTGAGGAGTCATGGATGGCGTAGCTGACCTGCTGGGGAAAGCGAGACGGATCGAGACGCAGCGTCGTTCCAGCCCATACGGGCTTCATAACGGTGTTGTTCATGTTCATTCTACCCTTGTCTTACCTGAGAGCCGATTTGCGGTCTTCTCCTCGGGGCTTTTCGCCCTCTATGGCCTGACAATAGGCGCCGCCTGTTCGAGACAGCTTAAAAATCGCGGTTAAGAAAACTTTGCCTCCCTGGATGGTTATCAAAACCGAAGCCGGCAAGGTTTCCGGAGGGTGAACGCCGGCTGTGCCATATTGCAACGCAGGATGGGTAAGTCTCGGGTAAGCTTTTTATCGCAAAATGGCGCAGAACCAATCTGTCATGCTTGAAGACTTTGCCGGAAAAGGACGCACTATGATCTCGGCTTCGATGGCCTACAATTTGTTGTCCGGGAACATGAAGCAGAGCCTGGATCGCGTCGCCTCCCAGGCGACGGTCAAACGCGACGCCGAGTATTACAAGGACAACATCAACAACGTCAAAGACGTCGACGATTTCCTCGGCGACTATCGGCTCTACAGCTATGCGATGAAGGCCTATGGCCTCGAAGACATGACTTACGCCAAGGCCTTCATGAAAAAGGTGCTGGAAAGCGATCTGACGGACGCCAATAGCTTCGCCAACAAGCTTTCCGATTCGCGCTACAAGGAATTCGCTGCTGCGTTCAATTTCCACACGCCCGCGGCGGATGCCCAGAGCGACGCGCAGGAAGACGACCTGATCGGTCTCTACACGCAATCCTTCGCGGACGAAGGCAAGAATGCCACGGCCGAAACGAAATACTACAGCAGCGCGATAGACGCGGTTCAGAGCGTTTCCGATCTCGTCGGCGATAGCCGCGTGCGCACCTATGTTCTCAAGGCCTACGGCATCGATCCCACTTATGTTTCCAAGGATTTCCTGGCGCAGGTTTTGACGAGCGACGTCAACGATCCCAATAGCTTTGTCAATCTCAACGGCAACGACAAGTATAAGGCGCTTGCCGCACAATTCAGCTTCAATGCAGATGGCACCGTTAACGGCACAGCGCAGACGGCCACCCAGAAAGATGCCGTCATGGAGCAGTACAATCTGACTGTCCCATCGATCACGACCTCGGCGGCTGCCGACTACAACAAAGCCTATTATCTGTCCAAGATCGGAACCATCACCAATGTCGACGACATCATCGCCGACAAGCGGCTGACGTCCTATATCAAAACGGCCTTCAGCATGGGCGACGATTTCAGCAACGCGGCACTCCGGTTGGTTCTTACCGATGCGAGCTACGCAAGCTTGCTGGATTTCAGCAACGTCAATCAGAGCTTCAATTTCAACGCGGACGGTACCATCAATTCCGCTGCGGCGTCCTATGCGGCACAGACGTCGGATCAGATGAAAGCGATGTCCGACCAGGCCGCAAACACCACGGGCTATTATCAATCAAAGATCGTCAGCATCACTAATGTCGATGACCTGATCGCTGATACCAAGCTGACCCAGTACATCAGGGATGCCTATTCGCTTCCCCAGAGCGTCAGCGATGCCGACCTTCGCAGCGTCTTGACGGATGCGAGCTACGCCAGCTTGCTGGGTTACGACGACGTCCACTCGGCCTTCAACTTCCAGGCCGACGGCAGCGTTGCCACTGGCGCCGGGGCACAAACAATCGCACAGGCACGGGCCACGAGTTCGCAGGTCCGCGCCAATCTCGATTACTTCCAGACTGTGATCCCGACGATCTCCAATGTCGATGACCTGATCGCTGACGGGCAAATGATGAACACTCTGCGGTCGGCCTATGGCGTCCCCACGAGCGTCAGCGACGCAGACATCAAAAGCATCCTGACTGATGCCAGCTTCGCCGCCAGCCAGGGGCTCAGCGCGCTCAATGCCGCGTTCAGCTTCGCGGCCGATGGTTCGGCCGCCGCTGCATCCGGCCCGCAATCGAGCGCTCAGTTGATGGATACGACGACGTTCTACGGCGTGCGATATGCGGACGCGCAGAACGAGGCGATCGAGGAGGCCGTGGCAAACTACAAGACGCGAATGGCCGACGATAAGATCAAGAAGGTTGACGACCTGCTGCGCTCGAACGCCGCCGCAGACTTTGACAAGAAGAACGACGACCTACCTGAACTTTACGATATGGCGCTTCGCGCCTACGGACTGACGGAACAGGACGTGTCTCGTTCCATGTTCCGCAAGCTGCTGAAGAGTGACCCCTACGATCCCGACGGCTACGTCGCCTCGTTAAAAGACGAGCGGATCACCAATCTGGTCCGCGCCTTCAATTTTGGAGCTGACGGCAAGATATCCGCGGAGATACAGCCGCTGCCGTCCGCCGTGATGGCGAAATATGCGACGAACTATAAGTCGCGCATGCTGATGGGCATGAGCGACGGCCCGCTCAGGGACAAGGCTTCCAAGGACGCGACGAAAGCCGTCGATGCATTCGCCAAAGGCATGGTGGAGGTGAAGTCTCTCGACGACTTCCTGTCAAACGACAAGCTGACCAGCCTGGTCTTGACGGCAAATGGCCTCGACCCGAAGAAATACGACGAGGAGACGCTGCGCAAGATCTTTGCCTCCGATCCGTCCGATCCCAAGAGCTACCTCAACACGAAGGCTGAGTCGAAGTTCAAGGAGATTGTCTCGGACTTCAACTTCGATACCGACGGTAACCTGACGCGGGCCAAGATCGGGACAGTCCAGAATGTTGGCGCCGAAGACCGGACGGAGCAAAAGTACGTTCAGCAGACGCTGGAATCGCAGGAAGGTGAAACGAACGACGGCGTACGCCTCGCGCTGTATTTCGCGCGCAGCGCACCCGACATCACATCGCTCTACACGATTCTAGGCGACAAGGCGTTGTTCCAGGTGATTACAACCACCTTCAGCCTGCCGACCAGTGTCTCGAACATGGATGTCGAAAAACAGGTTTCCATGCTTGGGAAGTTCGTCAATCTCGAGGATCTCCAGGATTCCAAGAAGGTCGACAAGCTCATGAAGCGCTTTACGGCAATGTATGATCTGCAGAACAACTCTGGCACATCCCCGGCGCTCACCATCCTGACCAATGGCGGCACGACCAGCACAAGCCTTCTTTAAATCGTCGCCCCTTAGTCGACGTTGACGACCTTGCCTGGGTTCATGATGCCGGCCGGGTCGAAGGCGTGCTTGATCCTGCGCATCAGCTCCATTTCAATCGGCGGGCGGATCGAGGCCAGTTCGTCGCGCTTCAGCTGACCGATCCCGTGCTCGGCGGAAATCGATCCTCCGTGCGCCAGCACAAAGCCATGGACGATGTGGTTCATTTCACGCCAACGCGCCAGGAAGGCCTGTTTGTCGGCGCCAACTGGCTGGGAAATATTGTAGTGAATATTGCCGTCGCCCATGTGGCCGAAGGCGCAGATGCGAGCGCCGGGCATGGCCGCCATGACCGCACCGCCGGCCTCGTGCATGAAAGCCGGAACTGCGGAAACCGGCACGGAAACGTCGTGCTTGATCGATCCGCCTTCGGGTTTTTGCGCGTCCGACATGCTCTCGCGCATATGCCAGAGCGCCTGCTGCTGCGCGACCGACGAGGCGATTGTTGCGTCTTGAACCAAACCTGCCTCGAAGCCCTGCTCAAGCAGCGCCGTCATCATGCGCTCGGCGGTTTCGGCAGAATCGGACGTGGAAATATCGACAAGGACATACCAGGGGTGCGCCGATTCCAGTGGATCGCGTACCCCCTCGATGTTGCGTGCGGTAATCTCGACGCCGAAGCGCGGCATCAGCTCGAAGCCGGTCAGCGAGGTGCCGCAAAGGCTGGATGCGAGGTTGAAAAAGGCAAGGGCATCCTCGACCGAGTTAAGGCCGGCAAAAGCGACCTGCTTTCCGAGAGGCTGCGGAAAGAGCTTGAGCACGGCGCCGGTGATGATGCCGAGCGTGCCTTCCGCGCCGATGAAGAGGTCGCGCAGGTCATAGCCGGTGTTGTCCTTCTTCAGGCGGCGCAGGCCGTTCCAGATTTCGCCGGTCGGCAGCACGACCTCGAGGCCGAGGCAGAGCTGGCGCATGTTCCCATAGGCAAGCACCGCCGTGCCACCGGCATTCGTCGACAGATTGCCGCCGATGCGGCACGAACCTTCGGAGCCAAGCGAGAGAGGAAACAGCCTGCCGTATGCCTCTGCCGCCTTCTGCACGTCCGCGAGGATCGCCCCGCCATCGGCGACGAGGACATTGGCGACGGGATCGACATCACGAACCTTGTTCATGCGTTCGAGCGAGATGATGATGTCGGACTTGCCTTCGCGCGGCGTCTGGCCACCGACGAGACCCGTGTTGCCCGTTTGCGGCACGACCGCGGTTCCGGTCTCGGTTGCGAGCTTCAGGATCGACGACACTTCTTCGACCGAACCGGGCTTCAGGAGAAGAGGGGACGAGCCGTGGTAAAGGCCGCGGTTTTCAATCAGATGCGGCGCAAGATCGGCTTCGCTCTTAAGCGCATGCTTCTCACCGATGATGGCGGCGAAACGGTCGAGAAGTTCGGGGGAAACGCTGCTCATCGAAACATGATCCTTCTTGCTTACTCACGTGGCGCGGCTGCGCGGCGGAGCCGATCGTTGATTGCCTCGCCGAGACCCTCGTCGGGAATGGCTGCAAAGGCGATCGTCTGCGCGCCGCTGGCGTCGGCTTTCTTCATATAGTCGAAGAGGTTCGCCGCGGCTTCCGCGAGATCGCCGTCCCGGCTGAGATTGAGGACGATCCTGGCGTCATCGGCACCGGCAACGGCCGTCTTGCCGAAGGCAATCAGCGCCTCGTCGGAATCGACATGCGTTGCGTCCAGCCGGACGGTTGCGCCGGGCGCGTAGTGGGATGCCAGCATCCCCGGAGCCTCGATGGCCGCGGACGCCTTCCTGGCTCGCACCAGCTTTTGACCGGCCACGCGCTCGATCTCCGAGGCAGGCAGCCCGCCCGGCCGCAAGAGCCTGAGCTTGCCATCCTCGACCTTGACGATCGTGGACTCGACGCCAACGGTGCTTGCACCGGCATCGAGGATCAGTCTGATGCGCTCGCCGAGGTCGGCGTCGACATGGGCAGCGCTCGTCGCGCTGATCTTGCCTGACGTGTTGGCGCTGGGCGCGGCGAGCGGCCGCCCAAAGGCGCGGATCAGCTCTCCCGCGAAACCCTTCGGCACGCGGATGCCAACGGTATCAAGCCCTGCGGTCGCCAGCGAATGAATGGCACTCTCTGGCTTCAACGGCAGGACGAGCGTGAGGGGCCCCGGCCAGAATGCTTCGGCCAGCGCGCGTGAAACGGGGTCGAACTCCGCGTGCTTCTCAGCCATGGCAAGGTCGGCCATGTGGCAGATAAGCGGGTTGAAGCGGGGGCGGCCCTTGGTCTCGTAGATGTGGGCAATTGCGACCGGATTGGTCGCATCGGCAGCGAGCCCATAGACGGTCTCCGTCGGGATCGCGATCGGGAAGCCCTCGCCAAGCACTGCGCAACCGGCTTCGATAGCCTGCTGCCTGTCCTTCGTGATGTCGATCGATCGTGCCATGCGCTGTCCGGATTGCTGTCCGGCAGTCCTTATGCCTTCCCGGCGATCGGATCAATATCGAAGCGGGCCGATGATGCCGATCAGAGCTGGCGAATGATCTCGCGCAGCTGCTCGTTGCGCGCGCCGAGCAGCAATACGTTCTTGATGGCGATTTGCGGATCGTCGGTGCGGAAAAGCACCCCGTTGCCCCTGACCGAGCGGTCGATCGTCATCTTCTCCGGCGTATGTTCGCCGGGCTTGATCGCCACCGCGAAATACATGCGCGAATACTTCAGATCGATCTTGTGGAAGAAATTGTCGTTGTCGCCGATGTCGGCGTAGAAATTCGCGATGTAGAACGCCCAGCTGACTTCTTCGTAGCGGGCGAATTTCGTCCGCGACGCAGTCACGTGGCAATAGCCTAAATGCGGGCTGTCCTGCAGCGTGCGGTGGAAGAGCAGCTTCGGAAACTGGATCGAACGGTGAAATCCGTTGATATGTCGATGCGTCTTGGCGCCGGCTGTCTCCAGCTTGCGGCCCGTCTTCTCTGCGACTTCGTCATGTGTGAGGTAGCGCCGCTCCTCGGCGAGCCAGTGGGCCCGGGTGCGCGTGATCTTTCCGGTGCGCAGAAATTCAGAATGCGAGGTGACCGGTGCCGCGTTGCGGGAATTGCTGTTAGTGGCGTCGAAATAGCGAAGCTTCGCCATGAGAGATATCCACATGGATGATTGATGTGGAAAGGATAGGCAATCATGCTTAATGGCAGATTAAATTCGGCCGTCATGCGCGGGTTGGTGGATATTGGCCACCGCCGCCATGTCGCAAATACGATAGCTGTGGCAAGGTTGTGCCGAGAGCCTAAGTGTGAATTGGGTTGCGGCAATGTCGTAATTGGCCTTGCTGGCCGAGAATGAAGCATTTTTAGGCTGGAACCGCGTTCGATTCCGCACTCCTTTGCCGCCTGTCGTCATTTTCGAAGCCGATGTCGCTTTACAACCAAACGCCGCGCGCCAGCGGTGTTTAAATGTCTATCAAGAAAGTCTCCTGACGGAGAGGGAGCGAAGCTTCCGGCGGCTCTCGCCTTCGATCAAGCGGCGGCCCATTATACGAGGATATGCAGATGGATATTCGCAGCAACGTATTGCGGCAACTCAAGACCCGCAGGGAAGGCTTCAGTCTCGAGCGGCCCTTCTATATCGACGAGGATTATTTCAAGCTCGATATGGAGATGATCTATTATCGCGACTGGTTGTTCATGGGCCATGATTGCGAGCTGCCGAAGCCGGGCGCTTATTTCACGGTCCAGATCGGCGACTATCCCGTTGTCATCGTCCGTGGCCGTGACAACGTCATTCGCGCCTTCCACAACAGCTGTCGCCATCGCGGCTCGCGCGTCTGCACCAAGGAGCACGGCTCCTCGGTTCGCCTCGTCTGCCCCTATCATCAGTGGACCTACGACCTCGATGGCAAGCTCGCCTTTGCCCGCCACATGGGCGATGATTTCGACAAGAGCGGTTACGGCCTGAAGCCGGTCCATTGCGAGAGCTTCGGCGGCTACATCTTCATCTGTCTCGCGCAGAATGCACCGGATTTCCAGCCGATCCGCGACATGGTCGCGCCCTATATGCTGCCGCATCGTTTGAGCGAGGCGAAGGTCGCCTTCCAGAGCACGATCATCGAGAAGGGCAACTGGAAGCTCGTCTGGGAAAACAACCGCGAATGCTATCACTGCGCGGCCAACCACCCCGAACTCTGCCGCACCTACCCGGAAGCGCCGAGCGTCACCGGCACGGACGGCGGTGCCGACGATCCCGAGATTGCGGGTCACTGGGCACGCTGCGAGGCGGCTGGCTTGCCGAGCAAGTTCCAGATTTCCCCCGACGGTCAGTTCCGCACCGCCCGCATGCCGTTGATCGAGGACGCAGAGAGCTACACCATGTCCGGCAGGCGCGCCGTCGAGAGGCCTCTTTCGGACGACGTGACGCTTGATCGCATCGGCACGATGCTGCTGTTCCACTACCCGACGACCTGGAACCACATTCTCGGCGACCATGCGATTTCTTTCCGCGTGCTGCCGCTCAGTGCCAATGAAACGGCCGTCACGACGAAGTGGCTCGTGCACAAGGATGCCGTCGAGGGTGTCGACTACGATCTGGCCGAGCTCACGCATGTGTGGACCGAAACCAACGATCAGGACCGTCGCATCGTCGAAGAGAATGCCTTCGGTATTCACTCGCCGGCCTACGAGCCTGGACCTTATTCGATGGCGCATGAAGGCGGCGTCATGCAGTTCCTCGAATGGTACTCGAACTTCATGGTCAACCGCCTGCAGGGCGATCAGGCGAAGCTCTCCGTCGTCGCCTAATCCAAAAGACTCCCTCCCAAGTGACCTCGTCTCTTCGAGACGGGGTCTTTTTTGTGCGCACGTTTCTCAGAAGTCTCGACGCGTGCGCACGACGTCGCTCTGCGGTATCGAGGATGTGACGATAGGATCCGGCGGAAGCTGTGCGGTTGCCGGGCCTTGGGCAGGCATTCCGCGCGGCTCCATCTCGATCTTGGCAAGAATGAGCGGCGGGTCCGGTTCGCGCGCCGGCAAGAGGTTGCCCCGCGCCCACACCTTTGCGAGTTCGGCGCGGGTCATGGGCGCGACGTTGACATCGATATCCGTCAATGTGCCTGGAACGCGGTAAGGGCAGCGGCGCTTGCTGCAGTTCTGTCCCGACGAGAACTGCCACATCAGGTAGTTGTCCCAGTTTCCCATCGGGAACACGCCCTTCACGTCGGGCCTGTATCGCGCATACCAGATCGGTAGCCGCGCCAGCACCGGATAGTCGTTGCGATATGCGGCAATATATCGGGCGGTGTTGTGATTGGTATAGAGAACCGGGTAGCGTCCGGTCCTTGCCCTGATATGGCCTGCAAATATCTGTGCGTCCTCCAGCGACATGAATTTCTGCGGATCGATGCCCTCGAGATCGAGGATCATCATCTCGTCGTCCTTGGGATCGGCGTATTCGAGGAAATGGTTGGCCTGGTCGACCGGGTTGCCGGGACGGGCGAGGTGATAGGAGCCCCAGAGGAGGCCGGCCGCCCGGGCAACCAATCGCCGCGTCTGAAAGAGCTCGCGGCTCACCGCATATTTGCGCCACATGGTCTTGCAATGCGCAACCGTGTCCCCGGCATGATCGCCGGTGCAGGAGAAGCTCTCTGGAAGTCCGTCGGAAGCTTTCGAAATGAAGGCGGCGATGCGCTTGTCCGAAAGCAGGGAATCCCAATCGATCGTATTGAGTTCGTACGCGTCGATGACGAGCGCGTTGTTGGGGTTGTTCCAGGGTAGGGTGTCAGCCGCCACAGCCATAGTCGGAGGTCCCGCGACAAGCGCCGGAACCATCAAGCGAAGCAGAAGATTTCTCCAGGATTGCTTCATGGAATGAGCGTGGTGATAGGCGGTTAATGTCCAGTTAATCCGCGATCGCTTAAAAACAGAAAGTCGCACCGACAGCATGAAAACTGGTCATTGGAACGTTTTCAGTGCCTTGGCGGTATCGTGCGCGCGTATTCCAACTGGAAATGGAGCTTCCATGACTGGGTTTTTTAAGAAGATAGCGATTGCCGCCGTTTCCTTTGTCACGCTGGCAAGTGGCTATGCGCCCTCGCAGGCGACGCAGATGCCGGCTCTGCCGCAGGTCGAAAAATCTGGTGACGTCCAGAACGTCCAGTATTGCCGTGGCCCGTATTGCCGCCCCGGTTTTCGTCCCGGATACCGGCCGGGCTACTATCCAGGCTATCGCCCTGGCTATTATCCGGGGTACCGCCCGGCCTATCGCCCGGGTTGGTACGGTGGCTATCGCGGCTATCCCTACTATCGCAGTGGCTACCGCTACTATGACGGCTACTGGTTCCCGCTGGCCGCCTTCGGCGCTGGTGCGATAATTGGTGGTGCTATTGCATCGCAGCCGACCTATGTGGCTCCTCCGCCGGCTGCTTCGCTCGGCTCGGGTCACGTGGCTTGGTGCCAGGCGCGTTACCGTTCCTATCGGGTCTACGACAACACGTTCCAGCCGTACAACGGCCCGCGCCAGCAGTGCGTTTCGCCGTACTACTGAGTGAAGCAAGCTTTCGGTTTCAGGGCTCGGCAGCAATGCCGGGCCTTTTGCGTTCAGAGGATGCGGACGCGCTTCAGCAGCCACCATGCGAGCACGATGGAGGCGATAATGATGGCCACGGCATATTCCGTGCCGCCGCTTCCTTCGGCAAAAGGTAGATTGGCCGTGTTCATGCCGAAGAAGCCCGTCACCAGGGTTGGCGGCAGCAGGAAGGCCGTCATGATCGACAGAATGTAGAGGTGCCGGTTCGTCTCCGAGGACGCCTTCGAGTCGATTTCTTCATGCAGCAGCCGCGCGCGGTCCTGCAGCGCGTAAATGTCGTGATCGACGGTTTCGAGGCGGCTCGTCAGCCGTCCCGCGACATCATCGAAGCCGAAGGGCATTTCATCGTCATGCGAGGCGGCAGCGCGACGCATCAGGGCCAGCACAGTTCTCAGGTGCCGGTGCAGCCGGACGACCGTACGTCGGACCGGCGCCAGCCGCCGGCGTTCGTCGCGTGGCGAGTTGTCGTAGACGAAATCCTCGATAACGTTGAGCTCCTCGGTCATTTCCATGACGATGGAGATCAGTGTCCGCTGGAACTCGATCACCAGGATCTCGAACAGGTCGACGGGCCGTTCGAATTTTGCCGGGTTCTTCTCCACTAGCGCGCGGGCGCGCTCGATGCTGCGTAGCGGCTGCAGCCGCGTGGTAATGATAAAGCGGTCGGAGATCGCAAAATGCAGCCAACCAAGATCGGCGGTTTCACGATCGAATTCGCGCTGGCAATCAACAAGCGTGCCGTAGAGCAGCTGTTCGTCGACCGTTATCGCGGCATGCGTGTCACGGGTGGTCAAGGCTGCCTTGGCATCGTCGTTCAAGCCAACGATACTGTCGAGCAGGCCGGGCACCCTGGCATCGGCGAGATTGAGATGCAGCCAATAGAAGCCGCCGCGGTCGGTCAACTCGGCCTGCGGCGCGCTGTTTGGGAGACGGATTGCCTTGCCGCCTTCCGGCGGAAAGCGGTAGGCCCACACGAGTCCGTGGATGTTGGCGGGCAAAGTATCCATTGATGCGCCGGTCCTCTTGCGATGGCGGTGAGTGTCCTTAGAGATTCTCTATGACGGTTGTTTGTGCAAGTGCGTAATAATTCAAGACATGTGTAACTCCGTGGCAGCTTGTCGCTGGAAGTTTGAAATTGACGTTTACGTAAAAATCAATTAGCTCTGCCCTTGGAGAGGCTGGAGGGCTGTTCAATCGGCGGCCAGCGATGCGAGGAGATCACTGATGTACAAGGCGCCGGTCGAAGAGATTGCGTTTACGCTGAAGCATGTTGCCGGCCTGGGCGATGCAATCGAAGCTGGTTTGCTCGGTGACCTTGGTGATGATCTCGTCGACGCCATCCTTCATGAAGCGGGACGATTCGCCACGGATGAAGTTGCGCCGCTCGCCGAGGTTGGCGACCGTCAGGGTTCGCGCCTCGTCGACGGCAGGGTAGTAACGCCCGATGGTTGGCGCGATCTCTACAAGAACTGGATCGCCGGCGGCTGGAATGGCCTGACCGCACCAGAAGACTTCGGTGGGCAGGCGCTGCCGCATATGCTGAACGTCGCCGCCCTGGAAATGTGGAATTCCGGATCGATGGCGTTCGCGCTCTGCCCGACGCTGACCATGGGTGCGATCGAAGCGATCAACAGCCATGCGTCCGGCGAACTCAAGAATACCTACCTCGCAAAGCTCGTCTCGGGTGAGTGGACCGGCACGATGAACCTGACGGAGCCGCATGCCGGCTCCGACCTCGGCGTGCTCAAGACCCGCGCCGAACGCCGGGACGACGGCACCTACCGCATCTTCGGCCAGAAGATCTTCATCACCTGGGGCGAACACGACGCCGCCGACAACATCATTCACCTGGTCCTCGCTCGCCTCCCGGACGCACCGCCCGGAACGCGTGGCATCTCGCTGTTCCTCGTGCCGAAATTCCTCGTCAATGCGGACGGATCGCTTGGCGCCCGCAACGATCTCTTCGCGCACTCGCTGGAGCACAAGCTCGGTATCCACGGCTCGCCGACCTGCACCATGATCTATGGCGACGGCAAGTTCGGCGAGGAGAAGGGGGCAATCGGCTGGCTGGTCGGCGAGGAGAACAAGGGCCTCGCCTGCATGTTCACGATGATGAACAATGCCCGCCTTGCCGTCGGCATGCAGGGCGTCGCGATCGCCGAGGCGGCGACGCAAAAGGCAGTCGCCTATGCGAGAGAGCGGGTTCAGGGCAAGGCGCCGAACTGGGCGGGTGGCGGCATGAGCCCGATCATCGACCATCCGGATGTTACCCGCACGCTCCTGACGATGAAGGCGTTGACGCAAGGCGCCCGCGCAATTTCCTATACCTGTGCCCATGCCATCGACATGTCGCATCGCGCGGCGGATCGAAAGCAGCATTGGCAGGAGCGCGCAGCACTGCTGACGCCGATCGCCAAGTCCTTTTCCACCGATGTCGGCGTCGACGTCGCCTCATCAGGCATTCAGGTGCATGGCGGCATGGGCTTCATCGAGGAGACGGGAGCCGCGCGCTATCTGCGTGATGCGCGCATTGCGCCGATCTATGAGGGCACGAACGGTATCCAGGCGATCGATCTCGTCACCCGCAAATTGACGCTTTCGGACGGCGACCAGGTGCACGGTTTCATCGCCGAGCTGAAACAGATCGCCGACCAGGTCCGCCATTCCAACCTCGGCGGCTTCGGCGCGACCTCAAATCGCCTCGATTCCGCAATAACCGACCTCGGCGAGGCGACGGACTGGCTGCTGGCGCAGGTTCGCGATGCTAAGGTGGCAGAGGCGCTAGCCGGCGCGACACCGTATCAGCGGCTCTTCGGCCTTGTCCTGACCGGCTGCTATCTCGCCAAGGGCGGGCTCGCGCAGGCACCGGCGGGAGGTGCCGAAGGGCGCATCGCACTCTGCCGTTTTGCCGCGGAAAATCTTCTTTCGGAAGTGACGGCGCTGAAGGACAGCGTCATCAACGGCGCCGCAAGCCTTGCGGCTGCCAAAATAGTTCTCGCCTGAGGAACCATCATGACAGAGCAGGTCATCGTCGAGCAGGATGCGGCACACCCCGGCATCCAGATCATCCGTTTCAACAGGCCGGAAAAGAAGAATGCCATCACCCGCGCCATGTATCGGAAAATGGCGGAGGCGTTGATTGCCGCCAATGGTGATGCGGCGATCAAGGCGACGGCTTTTCTCGGCACCGAAGGTTGCTTTTCCGCGGGCAACGACCTCGGAGATTTCCTCGCAGCGGCGATGGGCGGTGCGATGCCTCGCGAGATCGTCGAATTCCTCTTCGCCATGGTTCGCTCCGAAAAGCCGATCGTGTCAGGTGTCGACGGGCTGGCGATCGGGATCGGAACCACAATGCACATGCATTGCGACCTGACAATCGCCTCAGCGCGCAGCCAGTTCCGCACGCCGTTCGTCGACCTCGCCCTCGTTCCGGAAGCGGCGTCCAGCCTGCTTGCGCCGCGGATCATGGGACACCAGCGCGCCTTTGCGATGTTGGCTCTCGGTGAGGGCTTCTCCGGCGAGGAAGCACGGGAGGCGGGACTTGTCTGGAAAGTCTGTGCGCCCGATGAGGTCGAAAGGACAACGCTCGCAACCGCTGCCAAGCTTGCCGCCAAGCCGCCAGAAGCGCTGAAGATCGCGCGCAACCTGATCCGGGGCGATCGGGAAGAAGTCATTGCGCGCATCGATGACGAGGCGCGTCACTTCTTCGACCGCCTACACAGCGCCGAAGCGAAAGCCGCCTTCGAAGCCTTCATGCGCCGCTGACGTGGGAATAGTCGAGTTTCGTCAAATTTTAAGCCAGTTTTAAATACCCCTCTAATATTAGGGGTATGACGGCGCGCTGATGGCGCAGTCGTCCGGGCGCATGAGGCGCTTTGTCCCGTTTTACCCATAGCCTGCGCATCGAGTAGCCCGCGCTTCGTCAAGTACGGCGCGGACCACTCACGAAAGGAAAATCCTTGAAAAAGAAGACGAATTTGATGACGCGCATCCTCGTTGCCGCGTCTGCCGTTGTTCTTGTGGCCTTTGCCGCCTTTTCCTACTACATCAATTCCGTCGAACGGAGCACCGCGACTGCCGCGATCGAAGCCAACATCAGCTCGTCCGGTGAGCAGGCTGCAAGCAGCCTGGCCAACTGGATGAATGGGCGTGTGACGCTGACCGCCATGGTCGCGAACGCCATCGGCCGCGCCGCCGATCAGAAGGGCGTCGAAGCCGTGCTCCAGAACGATGTTCTGACCAGCCAGTTCGTCAGCACCTATTTTGGCGACGAGCAGGGTGTCTTCACCATGTGGCCGAAGCTGCCGATGCCGGACGGCTATGATCCGCGCAAGCGCCCCTGGTATCAGGATGCCGTCAAGGCCAACGCCAGCGTCATGACCGAGCCCTATGTCGATGCGTCGAGCGGCGATCTCATCATCAGCTCGGCCGTTCCCGTCAGCCACGGCGGCAAGCTGGCCGGCGTGACCGGCAGCGACTTCTCGCTGAAGACCATGGTCGACATGATCAAGGAGATCGATCTCGGCGGCAAAGGCACGGCCTTCCTCGTCAACAAGAGCGGGCAGATCCTGATCCACCCGGATGCAAAGCTGGTGACAAAGACGCTTGCCGACGCTTTCCCGGCTGAGACACCGGCGATCAAGGCCGGGCTCGTTCCGACTGAGTTTGCCGGCAAGGATGTCCTCGTCAGCTTCATGCCGGTTGCAGGTTTGCCGTCGGTCGAATGGTACCTCGGCTTCGTCGTGGACAGCGACGCCGCCTTCGCTTCGCTGAACGAATTCCGCATTGCCGCAACCATTGCCACGATCCTCGCCGTCGGCCTGATGATCTGCGCCATGGCCTGGCTGCTGCATGGCCTGGTGATCCGTCCCGTCACCGATATGACCGCCGCGATGCAAAAGCTTGCCGCCGGCGATCTGTCGGTCTCCATTCCTGGCGAGCAGCGCCGCGACCAGATCGGCTCGATGGCCGAGGCTGTGGCTGTCTTCAAGAAGAACGCGGTTGATCGAGAGCGCCTTGAGGGTGAAGCCGAAACCGGCCGTGCCCTTACCGAGCGTGAGCGTCATGAGCGTGAGCAGCAGAAAAACCGCGAGGCAACCGAAATCCGTCATGCCGTCGATGCGCTTGCCAGTGCCCTCGGCGCGCTGTCGGATGGCAACCTTGCGCATCGCATCGACGCGCCGTTTGCCCCGCATCTCGACCGCCTACGTAATGACTTCAACAACGCCGTCACCAAGCTCCACGGTGCTCTGCATGCCGTGGGCAACAACGCGCACGCCATTGATGCCGGTGCGAGCGAAATCCGCACGGCCGCAGACGGCCTTGCCCGCCGCACCGAGCAGCAGGCAGCCTCGGTCGAGGAAACGGCTGCAGCGCTCGAGGAGATCACCACGACGGTCAAGGACACGGCACGTCGCGCTGAGGAGGCCGGCAATCTCGTCTCGCGCACCCGCAACGGCGCCGAAGAGTCCGGCAACATCGTGCGTAAGGCGGTTTCGGCAATGACCGAGATCGAGCAGTCCTCGCAGAGGATCGCCAACATCATCGGGGTGATCGACGACATCGCCTTCCAGACCAACCTGCTGGCGCTGAATGCCGGCGTCGAGGCGGCACGCGCCGGCGAAGCCGGCAAGGGCTTTGCGGTCGTCGCCCAGGAAGTGCGTGAACTGGCGCAGCGCTCGGCCCAGGCTGCGAAGGAAATCGAAAGCCTGATCACTGCTTCGAATAGTCAGGTTCGCTCGGGCGTCACGCTCGTCGGCGACACCGGCAAGGTGTTGGACGCGATTGTCGGTCAGGTTCAGGAGATCAGCCGTCATGTCGATGCGATCGTCACGGCGACCCGCGAACAGTCGACGGGGCTTGCCGAGATTAACACTGCTGTAAACACGATGGACCAGGGCACGCAGCAGAATGCCGCCATGGTCGAGGAGCAGACGGCAGCGAGCCATGGGCTGGCGCAGGAGGCGGCAAAGCTGATGCAGTTGCTGAGCCAGTTCAACCTGCAAGCAGCATCCCACGCTGCGGTCAGCCGTCGCGCGGCCTGATGTAATCCTGCGAAGACCGGACGCTCGCGCTCGTGGCGGGCGTTCTCGTTGGAGGGCGCGACCAGCGGTGATTAAAAAATATTACTTTTAATCAAATCTTACGGATCTTGGGCTTTAGTGGCGTGCAATGCATGATGCAGGATGGACGTTGTCCGTACCGTTCTCCCAACACCATTAAAACGAGTGTTCCCCCCAGGCGATCAACAGGAGATTGACTGAAGCACATCGTTCAGCCGCACTGAGGCCACTCTATGTCCAAATTGAAGATCAAGACGCTTCTTCCGCTTCTTTTTCTGTCCCTTGTCGTCATTGCCCTGGTGCAGGGTGCGATCGCGGCCTTCTCGTTGACCAATCTGGAGGCCAACACCCGGCAGATCGGGGCGCAGAACATTCCGAACACCGAACGGCTCCACGCGATCGTCACGACGCTGAACGACGTTCGTCGCAGCTACGCCGACTACCTCCTTGCAACAGGTAAGACGGACTTCCGCAACGCGGAGACGACACTCAAGGCCCGCCGCCAGCGCCTTGCCACTGCCATTGGCGCCTTCGACAAGCAGCCGAAGAGCGATTACATGAGCCAGAATTTCGGCCGGCTGCAGAAGGCGCTCACCAACGACGCTGCGCTTGCCGACAAGATCATTGCGCTGGCGCTCGACAACAAGCGCAGCCAGGCCAACAGCCTCTATCGCGGCGAACTTTCCATGTCCGCCAACAACATTCAGACGCTCGTCGACGGAATGTTGGCAAAGGATCGGCAGTCGACCGATGCCGCTCTCGCTGCCGCGACCGGTAACTATAACGCAGGCATCTCGTCCATCGTCGGTGGCCTCGTCGTCGCGCTTGCCGTCGCCGTTGCTGCAGCCTTCCTTGCCTGGACGCGCATTTCTCAGCCGATCTCGACGATCGCCACCCGCATGGCCCGTCTGGCGGACGGGGATCTCGACGCGGCCGTCCCTTACGCCGGGCGCAAGGATGAGATCGGCGACATGGCGGCTGCCGTAGCGATCTTCCGCGACAACTCTTTCGCACGCCTCGACCTCGAACGGAGCGCCGAGCACACCCGCGAGCAGGCTCAGCAGGAGCGTTCCCGTAACGAAGCCTCGAAGGCACGTGAAGCCAGCGAGATCCAACATGCCGTCGATGCGCTTGCCGAAGCGCTGGGCGCTCTCTCGGAAGGCGATCTCACGCGGACGATCGAGACGCCTTTTGCCGACCACCTCGACCGGCTGCGCAGTGATTTCAATTCCTCCGTGGCCAAGTTGCGGGCTGTTCTTCAGGAGGTCGGTGACAACGCTCATGCGATCGACGCGGGCGCCGGAGAAATCCGCACCGCCGCGGACGGGCTTGCCCGCCGCACTGAACAGCAGGCTGCCTCCATCGAAGAAACGGCAGCCGCGCTCGAAGAGATTACGACGACCGTCAAGGACACAGCGCGCCGTGCCGAGGAAGCCGGCACGCTGGTCACTCGCACCCGCAACGGCGCCGAAGAGTCCGGCAACATCGTCCGCAAGGCGGTCTCGGCAATGACCGAGATCGAGCAGTCGTCGCAGAAGATTGCCAATATCATCAGTGTCATCGACGACATTGCCTTCCAGACCAACCTGCTGGCGCTGAATGCCGGTGTCGAGGCGGCACGCGCAGGCGAAGCCGGCAAGGGCTTTGCTGTCGTCGCCCAGGAAGTGCGCGAGCTGGCACAGCGTTCTGCCCATGCCGCGAAGGAAATCGAAAGCCTGATCACCGCCTCGAACTCACAGGTTCGCTCGGGCGTCACGCTCGTCGGCGACACCGGCAAGGCGTTGGAAGCAATCGTCGGTCAGGTTCAGGAGATCAGCCGTCACGTCGACGCAATCGTCACGGCAACCCGTGAGCAGTCGACGGGGCTTGCCGAGATCAATACGGCCGTCAACACGATGGACCAGGGCACGCAGCAGAACGCCGCCATGGTCGAGGAGCAGACGGCAGCGAGCCATGGGCTGGCGCAGGAAGCAGCAAAGCTGATGCAACTCCTTGCCCAGTTCAACCTGCAGGCAGCATCCCACGGCGCATCATCCTACAGCCGTCGCGCCGCCTGATTGATTGATACACACAAACTGGAACGCCCGCGCTCGTCGCGGGCGTTTTGTTTTTCGCGCCGCTACTTCTCCAGCGTCGCCACGACCTCGACGTGCGATGTCCACAGGAACTGGTCGATCGGGGTCACACCGGTGATGCGATAGCCACCCTCGACGAGCAGGGCGAGATCCCGGGCGAGCGTCACCGGATTGCAGCTGACGGCGACGATTTTCTTGACCGTCGAGCGCGCCAGTTCCTTGCACTGAAACTCGGCGCCGGCGCGCGGCGGATCGAAGACCACGGCGTCGTAGACCTTCAGCTCGGATGTCATCAGCGGCCGGCGGAAGAGGTCTCGCCTTTCGACGCTGACCGGCTTCAGACCCTGCGTGTTCCGAGCAGCGTGATCGAGCGCCGCCAGCGGCTTGTCCTCGCTCTCGACCGCATGAACCCGGCCGACGCGGGCAAGGCGAAGCGAGAAGGTGCCGGCGCCTGCGAAAAGATCGGCGATGCGTTTCGCCTTGCCGACATGCGCCAGAACCAATTCCGCCATTGCGTCTTCCGCCTGCTTGGTCGCCTGCGTGAAGCTGCCGGGCGGCGGGACGACATTGACGCCGCCGAAATCGACGATCGGCTTCGATGGTTCGACGAGGATTTCGTCGTTGAGCGAGACGCGGGCGATGCCGCGAAGGGAAAGCACCGTCTCGATCGCGTTGCGGCGCTGCTGATCCGAGAGTTTCTTGATGCCGTCGACCGCGAGATCAAGACCCGACAGGGTCTCCAACACGGTGATGCGGAACGCTTCGGCGCTATTGGCAAGTGCTGCACCAATCGCCTTGATCGCCGGAAGCCTGGCCATGATGCCCGCCGACGAGATGGGACATTCCTCGATGGCGACGATGTGGTGGCTTT
Source organism: Rhizobium sp. RHZ02 (assembly GCF_014851575.1). Taxonomy (NCBI): domain Bacteria; kingdom Pseudomonadati; phylum Pseudomonadota; class Alphaproteobacteria; order Hyphomicrobiales; family Rhizobiaceae; genus Rhizobium; species Rhizobium sp. RHZ02. The sequence continues at coordinate 72,383 of NZ_JACUZX010000015.1, read as the reverse complement.
CGGCCTGATTGAAGCCGATAAGCATGTCCTTCTCGGTCCGCCGTGCGGCGAAGACGACACGCCGCCGTTCGCCGGGATGAGCGACGACGAGGTCGGCAACGTCAGCCGTCAGTCCCTTCGATTTCAGCGCATCGACGACAAGCTGACGCTTGAAGCCGCGGTAGGCAGCATCGTTCATGTGCTGGAGGCTGCAGCCGCCGCAGGTGCCGTTCACACCGTCCGGTCCGAAATGCCGGCACGGAGGAGCCTGGCGATCGGCAGATGGATCGGAGATCGACATCACCGTGCCGTGGTTCTTGACGCGCGCGATGGCGACGGTTTCGCCGGGCAGGGTGAAGGGTACATAGACCGGCCCGCCATCCGCGTGCACGATGCCATCGCCCTGGGCGCCCAGCTTTTCGATCGTAACAGTTTGCGTGCTCACGGTTTTGTCCCTGCGAGTAGAAATTCCTGATTACCGTCGCCGCCGGCAATGGGTGAGGGGATGAGGCCAAGGCTCTTCCAGCCCATATCCTCGACGAACCAGCGCTCGAGTTCGGCCGCGACATCGGGCGCCGATGACGGGTCCTTGAGAAGCCCCCCCTTGCCGATCGCCTCGCGCCCGGCCTCGAACTGCGGCTTGACGAGGAGAGCCGCGCAAGCCCCAGCTTCCGCGATCTCAAGAGCAGGGGCAAGCGCAAGCTTCAGCGAGATGAAGGAGACGTCCGACACGATAAAGGTGAGCGGATGGCCGATATTCTCCGCCGTCAGGTTGCGGGCGTTGAGGCCTTCGATGTTCGTCACGCGGGGATCACTCGAGATGCGCGGATGCATCTGGCCATGGCCGACGTCGATCGCGGTAACATGGGTTGCCCCTTGGGCCAGCAGCACTTCGGTGAAGCCACCGGTTGATGCGCCGACATCGAGACAGTGATGTCCTGACGGGTCGAGCTTGAAGTGATCGAGCGCTGCGGCGAGCTTCAGCGCCGCGCGGGACACATAGTCCTGCGCCGGATCGTCGATTTCGATTGGGGCATCCTCGCCAAACAGCGCACCTGCCTTCGTCACGATCTTGCCTCCGACCTTCACGGTGCCGCGTTGCACCGCATCCCGCGCTCGGGAACGGCTGGCGAAAAGACCAAGGCTGACGAGCAACTGGTCGAGGCGTTGTGTGTTTTGATCGGACATCGGCTGTCCATGACCGGCAAAGCCGTTAGTTGCAAGCCTTTTGTTGGAGAGGCGTCGCTGGCAGCAGGATGGCAGCGGTTCATCGACACTTCCGTCGGCCTTTCGCCAAACAAAAAAGACGGCCCCGTCTCCAGGGCTGTCTTCATCTAATGAGATTGAACTATCCGGCAGCGCCGACGCCAAATGCGGCGGGCCGGCCAAGCGCCTTGAACACGGTCGAAACGATGCCCGCGCGATCGAGGCCGGCATGGGCGTTCATCACTTCCGGCTTTGCCTGTTCCACCCAGATATCGGGCATGACAAGCGAGCGGACCTTCAGGCCATTGTCGAGCAGGCCGTCCATGGCCAGGAACTGCATGACTTGGCTGCCGAAGCCGCCGACCGCCCCCTCTTCGACGGTGATCAGGATTTCGTGGTGGCGCGCCAACTGGCGGATCAGATCATGATCCAGCGGCTTGGCGAATCGCGCATCGGCAACCGTCGTCGAAAGCCCGGCTGCGTCAAGGTCCTCGGCAGCAAGCAGACAGTCAGCGAGGCGGGTGCCGAACGAGAGCAGCGCCACTTTCGCGCCTTCCTTGACGACGCGGCCCTTGCCGATCTGCAGGATTTCACCACGGACGGGCATTTCTATGCCGACGCCTTCGCCGCGCGGATATCGGAAGGAGATCGGACCGGCATCATAGGCTGCCGCCGTTCGCACCATATGCTTCAGCTCAGCCTCATCGGCGGCCGCCATCACCACGAAGCCGGGGAGGGTGGCGAGGAACGTCGTATCGAACGAGCCTGCATGCGTCGGGCCGTCGGCGCCGACGAAACCGGCGCGATCGATCGGGAAGCGAACCGGAAGGCCCTGGATCGCGACGTCGTGCACCACCTGGTCATAGGCGCGCTGCAGGAACGTGGAGTAAAGCGCGGCAAACGGCTTGAAGCCCTCGGCGGCTAGACCGGCGGCAAATGTCACCGCATGCTGCTCGGCAATCCCGACGTCGAAACACCGCGACGGGAAGATGCTTGCGAGCTTGTCGAGGCCAGTCCCGTTCGGCATGGCGGCGGTAATGCCGACGATCTTGTCGTCGTGCTCCGCTTCCTGCACCAGCGCTTCGGCGAATACGCTCGTGTAGCTCGGCGCATTCGGCTTCACCTTCGCCTGCGCGCCGGTGATGACGTCGAACTTGTTGACGCCGTGATACTTGTCGGCTGCCGCCTCGGCGGGCGCGTAGCCCTTGCCCTTCTGCGTCACCACATGGATCAGCACGGGGCCGTTGGCATTGTCGCGCACATTGCGCAACACCGGCAGCAGGTGCTCGAACGAGTGACCGTCGATCGGCCCGATATGATAGAAACCCATCTCCTCGAACATTGTCCCCCCGGTCACATAGCCCCGGGCATGCTCCACGGCGCGAGTGATAGCGCGGTCGACACTCTTGCCGAGATAGGCCGTCAGCTTCTTGCCGAAATCGCGGAAGCCCATGTACGTGCGGCCGGAAGCAAGGCGCGCGAGATAGGCGCTCATCGCGCCGGTCGGCGGCGCAATAGACATGTCATTGTCGTTGAGGATGACGATCAGGCGGGCGTCGAGCGCGCCAGCATTGTTCAATGCTTCGTAGGCCATGCCGGCCGACAACGCGCCGTCGCCGATCACGGCAATCACCCGGCGGTCTGTCTTGTCGAGGTCGGAGGCAACCGCCATGCCGAGGCCGGCGGAGATGGACGTGGAGGAGTGAGCAGCACCGAAGGGATCGTATTCGCTTTCCGCGCGGCGCGTGAAACCGGAGAGGCCGCCTTCTTGGCGCAACGTCCGGATACGGTCACGGCGACCGGTGAGGATCTTGTGCGGATAGCACTGGTGCCCGACGTCGAAGATCAGCCGATCTTCAGGCGTGTTGAAGACGCTGTGGATCGCAATCGTCAGTTCCACCACGCCGAGTCCTGCACCGAGATGACCGCCGGTGCGCGACACCGCATCGATCATTTCATCGCGAACCTCGCGCGCAAGCTGCGGCAGGTCGCGATCGTCAAGCTTTCGGAGGTCGGCTGGATAGGGAACCTTATCCAGCAGCGGCGTCTTCGGCGATTGTGTCACGGGCGGGCGCTCTTTCTTGTCTTTCTTGGGCAGGATGCCTTTAAGCCATAAATTGCGGTGAAAAAAGTCGATTTCAAGAATGGCCGAAACTCCTTTCTAAAGGAGATCAGCCTTCCGGCAAAGGTATGAATTCTTCTTCGTCCCCCGGTACGATGTCGAACTTGCCGGTCCGCCACTCTTCCTTGGCCTTTTCGATGCGCTCTTTCGAGGAGGAAACGAAGTTCCACCAGATGTACCGCTTCGAGTTCAGCGCCGCTCCGCCGAACAGCATCAGGTGACAGCCCTCTCTGCCAGCTTCGAGAGTGATCGCATCGCCGGGGCGGAAGACGAGCAGCTGATCGGCTGCAAACCTATCGCCCGATATCACGACTTCGCCTGACAGTACGTATGCCGCCCGCTCCTCGTGTCCCGCCGCGAAGGGAAACTTCACACCCGGTTCAAGGCTGATATCGGCATAGAGCGTGTCGGAAAACACCTTCACCGGTGAAGACATCCCCTCGAACGATCCGATGACGACACGCCCGCGCACGCCGCGTTCGTCGATCACAGGCATGTCGCTCTTTTCGGTATGCGCAAAGGAGGGATCGATCTCCTCCTTGTCATCCGGCAGTGCGAGCCAGGTCTGCAGGCCCGACATCAGCAGCGGATGGCCGCGCAAATTATCGGGCGTGCGCTCCGAATGGACGATGCCGCGCCCTGCCGTCATCAGGTTGATGTCGCCGGGGCGAATGACCTTCTCGGTGCCGAGGCTGTCCCGATGCCGGATCTCGCCGTCGAAGAGATAGGTCACCGTCGAAAGCCCGATATGCGGATGCGGCCGCACGTCCAGCGCCTCGTTCGGCTTCAGGATCGCCGGCCCCATGCGGTCGAAGAAGATGAACGGCCCGACCAGTCGCCGCTGCCGCGTTGGCAGTGCTCGCCGCACCTCGAAGCCGCCAATATCGCTGGTGCGGGGGATTATGAGGTTCTCGATCGCATCGCAGGCGAAAGCATCGCCGGGCAGGGGATCTTTACCGGGGAAAAAGGACATCAAAGCGTCTCCGATGAGGTTGTGCCTAGACTAGACCGATTACCGATGGCGGACTAGGAAAACTTGATCGCCAGGAGGCGACGCTCTGTTCATCACGACGACGATTTCGGAAAAGCTCTTGCTTATGCCCCGTCCAGCGGCTCGACGCCCTGCGGCTTGCCAGATCGGTCAAGGCGGATCTTTTCGATGCGGTTTTCGGCGGCCGAAAGCAGCGTTTCGCAGTGCTTCTTCAGCGCTTCGCCGCGCTCGTAGATCTCGATGGATTCGTCCAGCGCCACGTCGCCGCGTTCCAGCCGGGCCACGATGCTTTCGAGCTCGGCAACCGCCTTCTCGAAGGAAAGACCGGAAACTTCCGGCTTGGCGCTGTCAGTCATACTCAACCCTTCATCATTCTAAGAATATGCAGGCCAGCCGACTCGGCGAGGCCTTCGAGATCATAGCCGCCTTCCAGCAGGCTGACGACCCGGTTTGCGGCACTTTTGTTGGCGACCTCAAGCAACCGCCCGGTTGCCCAGTCGAAATCCTCGCCGACGAGATTGATCTGCGCCAAGGGATCGCGGTGATGCGCATCGAAGCCGGCGGAGATGATGATCAGGTCCGGGCGAAAATCAACGAGCGCAGGCAACACCCGTGATTTGAAAGCTTCGCGGAAGTGATCGCTACCGACATTCGGAGACAGCGGCGCGTTGACGATGGTACCGTGCTTGCCGCTTTCCTCCTTCGCGCCGGTGCCGGGGTAAAGCGGCATCTGGTGCGTCGAGCAGAAGAGCACGGAGGGATCGTCCCAGAAGATGTCCTGCGTGCCGTTGCCGTGATGCACGTCCCAGTCGACGATCGCCACACGCTCCGCACCGTGCGCTTTCTGGGCATGGCGGGCGGCGATCGCGGCATTGTTGAAGAAGCAGAAGCCCATTGCCGTTGATTTTTCGGCATGATGGCCCGGCGGGCGGGCCGCAACGAAGACGTTATCGGCCTTGCCGGTAAACACATCATCGACCGCGGCCATCGCGCCGCCGATCCCCGTCAGTGCCGCTTCGAAGCTCTTTCGGCTGGCGTAAGTATCGGCCTCGAGCTGATTGATCTCGCCATCCTCTTCGGGCACGTGGCGCAGCACTGACAGCAGGTGCTCTTCGGGATGGGCGAGCAGAACGGCTTCTTCGGCGGCCTGCGGTGCGCGCTTGCGGTCAAGACCTGCGAAGTTCGGATGTTCCAGCGCCACGTTGATCGCCCGCAGACGGTCGGACCGTTCGGGATGGCCGGCGGGCGTGACGTGTTCCAGGAAGATCGGGTGCTCGTAAAGGCGGGTGCTCATGGTGTCACTCTATCTTTCCGTCCCGTCATGATCCACAGCAGATGGGGCTCGGCGCGGCAATTTCAACAAGCGCGCGCCTTGGTCATGGGGCCAGTCCTGCGTTTACTTCGTCCGGCCCCGCGGCTAGTCTTTGGGGAGGGGAGAATTGGCAGAAAGATCAATGAACGAGGTCACGCGTACCGTTGAGATGAATGTGCCGTTCCGCGACGTCGACATGAACGGCCAGGTTTTCTTGGGCTCCTACATTTCCTATGCCGAGTCGGTGCTGGCGACCTTCTGGTCGTCGAGGCCGCAACTGGCGAATGAGCCGCTTTATATCGCCAGCAAGGTGACCTGTATCCTCCATCGGCCGTTGCATTACGATGAGCGGGTCGTGTTCACGGCGTCGGTCGACAAGATCGGCATGCGTTCGGTCGGCTTCATCATTTCGGCCGATATCGGCGACGAGCGCTCCGCCGAGGTCGAAATTATCTGGCAGGCGCGCTCGCGCGACGATCGTTCGCCAGTCCCGCTTCCCGAAGACACGCGTGACTGGCTTTATGGTTTCGTCGATTAGCTGCGCACCGGCAGGAGGGGATAGCCGACCATGACCGCGCGGCCGACAAGTGCCGCAACGAAGGCCTTGACGACGTCGCCGGGGATAAATGCCATTGAGCCGAGGAACGCCTTGGAGAGGCCAAGCTGGGCGGCGAACGCCAGATAGACGATGCCGCAGGCGTAGAGAACCACGATGCCGCCGATCATCGCGGCGAAGAAGAAGCCGACCGTCTGCACCAACGCCGACTGTTCGGATTTGACCAGCCGTTCGCTGAGATAACCGGTGACGAAGGCTGCCAGCACCCAGCCGATCAGAAAGCCGGTGGTCGGTGCGGCAAAGGCAGCAAGTCCGCCACGACCGCCGGAAAGCACAGGAAGGCCGATCGCGACAAGCACGAGAACGATCAGGACCGCGATCGTGCCGCGGCGCGCGCCGAGCACGACACCCGCCATCATGACGCCGAGCGACTGCGCCGTAATCGGCACCGGTATGAAGCCGAGCGTGATCGGCGGCAGAATGCCGAGCGCGACGATGATGGCCGCAAAGAGGGCGGAGAGAACGAGGTCGCGAGTGCTCATGCAGGGCTCCTGTTAGCGAGTTCTCAATTGACATGCCGCCGAACGCCGCGCGCGTCAATTGCCGCAGCAATGTTATCCGCATCCCTCAGCGTCAGAATGATCAATGGCACGAGCACGGTTGTCGGCCGCACCTTGATACCGCGCGCCGCGTGCGCCTCGCGGATGGCACGATAACGATCGAGAATCTCGGGAACGAAGCGGACGACGAGCCCGACAGCCAGCCCGACATCGTCGGCCCGAAGAAGTCCGAGCCGCTCCAGTGGCCTGGCCAGCAGGGTAATTTCGTCGATGAATTGCGCAATAGCAGTTGTTGCAGTCACGGCAGCGGCAAACAGCATCAATGCCGTGAGACGGAGCAGGGCGACGACGGCGATATGCCAGGGATTGAAGGCCAGGCTGAACAACGCCACGATGAGGATCGTCAGGAAGACCGGCTTCAGTCGCGCAAGCGCGGATCGCGCCGGAAGGCCGATGCTGAAGTAGATCCCGGCCGTCGCGAGCACTCCAAGGGCAAGCAACAGGAGGTTCGCCGTAAGGAAGAGCATGACGCCGAGGGCCGCAAGAACAAGCAGCTTGGCGCGGGCCGAAACCCGATGCATGGCGCTGTTGCCTTCGACGAAAAGCGACTTCATCGGCTTGCGATCTCCCTGTAGCGGCGGATCGCCTCTCCGGCCGGCGCGTCGGCGACGAGAATGCCCTCATGGAAAACCAGTACGCGCTCGTAATCCGCGACCAATTCCAGATCGTGGCTGATGACGATCGCGCTCTCCGGAAGGCTTTCCACCAGCCTTTGCACGAGGCTGCGGTTCTTGAGGTCCAGCTGATTGGTCGGCTCGTCCAGGATGAGAATATCGGGCCCGGTTGCGAGCACGGAGCAAAGGGCGGCAAGTTGCAGCTCTCCGCCCGAGAGCTCGTGCGCCCGGCGGTCGGCAAGATGGGCCGCGCTGAAACGCTGCAGGACCGCCTCCACCTTCGCCGCAATTTCCGCCGGCTTGTAGCCGCGGCACTTCAGACCGAAGGCGATGTCGTCGCGCACGACCGGCAGGATGATCTGGTTTTGCGGCGACTGGAAGATGAAACCGACATCGGTGAGAACGGCCTTGGCGTCGGCCGTGTCGCGACCGTTGACGATCACCCGCCCGATGCTCGGCTTGGTCAGGCCGTTGATGAGGCGCGCAAAGGTCGTCTTGCCCGAGCCGTTGAGGCCGATGATGCCGATGCGCTTTTCTGTGAGCTGCAGCGTCACGGGCGCCAGCGCGACGCGCGCACCATAGCTGACCCCTGCGCCTTCGAAACGGATATCCACCTGGTCCCTCGTGAATTGAGAGGCCGTTCTATAACGAATTTCGCGCTTTGAAAGCTCAAAATCTCGCAATGAATGCCGGCCGCTCCTACCTGATGATCGTCCTAACTTAACGGGTGGCTAGGAACATTTTCCGTTCTATGATGTGCACATGACGAATCTCATTTCGAATTCCGATGCCCGCCGCATATTCCTCGCCAAGCAAGGCCTGAGCGCGCCGCCGAACAAGGCGCTGACGAAGGCCGGCCTGCTCGAGCTCATCCACGAACTCGGCTTCGTGCAGGTGGACAGCATCCAGACGGTGGAGCGAGCCCATCACCAGATCCTGTTTTCCCGCAACCAGACTTACAAACGCGAGCATCTGACGGCGCTACTGGAGAAGGACGGCTCGCTCTTCGAGCACTGGACGCACGACGCCTCGATCCTGCCGAGCGCCTTCTTCCGATACTGGAAACACAAGTTCCGCCACGAGGAAGAGGTAATCGGCGAGCGCTGGCGAAAATGGCAGGGGGAGGGGTTCGAACACGCCTTCGACGAGACATTTGAGCGCGTCACTCGTGACGGCGCCATCATGGCGCGCGAGATCAAGGCGGACGGGCATGTTTCCGGCGGCTGGTGGAATTGGCATCCCAACAAGACGGCGCTGGAATATTTCTGGCGCACCGGCAAGTTCGCCATCGCCGGACGCTCGAACTTCCAGAAAATCTATGATCTCGTCGAACGCGTCATTCCGCCTGAGTTTCACGAGCCGGAAGTCACCTACGAGGAGTTTGTCGACTGGGCCTGCCGCAGCGCGCTGACCCGACTGGGCTTTGCCACGCATGGCGAAATCGCCGCCTTCTGGGATCTGTTGTCGCCCGATGAAGCGAAAGCCTGGGTCAACGCGCATCGCGACGAGTTGATCGAAGTCCTGATCGAGCCGGCGCTTGGCGGAAAGCCGCGCCCCTCCTGGGCCGTCCCCGACCTGCTTACGAGCATGCAGGACTATCCCGGCGCACCGCCGCGCGTGCGCGTGCTCAGCCCCTTCGATCCGATGATCCGCGACCGCAATCGCACCGAACGGCTCTTCGGTTTCTTCTATCGCATCGAGGTTTTCGTGCCCGAGCCGAAGCGGGAATACGGATACTATGTCTTCCCGCTGCTTGAAGGCGACAAGCTGATCGGCCGCATCGACATGAAGGCCGATCGCAAAGGCGGAAGCCTCGACGTCAAGCGTCTGTGGCTGGAACCGGGCGTACGCCCGTCGGCCGGGCGGATCGAAAAGCTTCTCGCCGAACTTGACCGACTGGCCAAATTCACTGGCGTTGAACAGGTCGTCCTAATGGATAGTTGGCAAGGCTGAGCGGCGCTCATCGATAGTCGATATTTTAGGAAATTGCGTCGTAATTACAAAGAATTAATGTTGATGCGCGCTTTACCATGCTTGTCTTGAAGTCTTTAAGAGCCGCCTGCGTAGGATGGCTGCATGAAAACACGAGCCATCAAATTCGCCGCATTGGCGGCACTGAACAGCCTTCGCCGTGAAGTGAGGGCCTTACTGCGCAAGCGGCGCGATGCGCGCGCCGCCACGATCGTCACACGGGCCGGACGGCAGGCGAAGATGGAGCCGTTGGCAGTGAAGTCAACGCTGATCGATGCGGTCTATTTCAGCCAGGAGGATGGCCGGCTTCGCGTCTGTCTGAGCAACGGCGAAGAGCGGCAGTTCGAGGGCGTGGCGGAAGCCGAGGTCATCGCGATGGTCACCGCCCAATCGCCGGGAAAGTACTATATCGAGAACGTCAGCGGTCGCTTCAAGCGCATCGCCGCCTGAGCGTGAAGCAGGCGGCCGCCTCTATCGCATCGAGGTTTTCGTGCCGAGCCGAAGCGGGCATGCGGCTACTATGTCTTCCCGCTGCTTGAAGGCGACAAGCTGATCGGCCGCATCGACATGAAAGCAGATGGCAGAGGCGGGAGCCTCGACGTCAAGCGCCTATGGCCGGAGCCGGGCGTGCGCCCCTCGACCGGTCGCCTGGACCGGCTCGACGCCGAGTTGCAACGCATCGCGCGGTTCTCCGGCGTCGAGAAGGTCGCCTATCTCGACGGATGGCGGGCTTAGTAGATCTCTGTCTTCGAAATCTTGATGCCGAAGCCTTCGAGACCGACATAGTGCCGCTCGCGGCTCGTCAGGAGCCGGATCGACGATACGCCGAGGTCTTTGAGGATCTGTGCGCCGAGACCGATTTCCAGCCACTCGCTGTCGCGCACCTGTGCCTCGACGTGTGCCTCGCGTCCCTGGCTGCGTGCCTTGCGACCACTGTCCGAATGACCGACGCCGACGGAGCCTTCCCGCAGGTAGACGATGATCCCGCGACCTTCCTCGGCAATCTTCTTCATGTAGTGGTCGACGGGACGGCGCTTGCCGAAAAGGTCCTCGGCGACATTCTCAGGGTGCAGGCGCACCGGAATGTCGATGCCGTCGCGGATGTCGCCGAAAACGACGGCGAGGTGCTGCATCGTATCCCAAGGCAGCGAATAGGTATGCGCCTTGGCCTTGCCGAAGGGTGTTTCGATGTCGAAGCTCTGGCCGAGTTCGATCAGCGTTTCTTTGCGCTGGCGGTAAGCGATCAGGTCGGCAACGGACACCAGCTTCAGGCTATGCGTTTCAGCGAATTCGACGACCTGCTGCCCGCGCGTGACGGTCCCGTCATCGTTAACGAGTTCGCAGATCACGCCGATCGGCGGAAGGCCGGCGAGCTTGCAGAGATCGACAGCAGCTTCCGTGTGGCCCGAGCGCATAAGCACTCCGCCTTCCCGCGCAACGAGCGGGAAGATGTGACCCGGGCGCACGAAGTCGGCGGCGCCGACATTGGGATTGGCGAGGTTGCGAACGGTCAGCGTCCGGTCGTCGGCGGAAATGCCGGTCGTCGTGCCGTGCTTGAAATCGACAGAAACGGTGAACGCCGTCGTGTGCGCCGAGTCGTTTTCGGCAACCATCGCATTCAGGTTGAGCCGGCGGGCCTCCTCCTTCGGCATCGGTGTGCAGACGATGCCGGAGGTGTGACGGACGATGAACGCCATCTTCTCCGCGGTACAGTGAACGGCCGCGACGATCAGGTCGCCTTCGTTCTCGCGGTCGTTGTCATCCATCACCACGACGATTTCGCCGGCCTCGAAGGCCCGGATCGCATCGACGACGCGCTTCTGATCGTAAGGCATGTCTGTATTTCCTATTTCAGTCGGCCGGTCTGGCCGCGGTCACGGAGGTAATGGTCTGCGATGGCGCAGGCGACCATCGCCTCGCCGATCGGCACGGCGCGGATGCCGACGCACGGATCATGCCGTCCCTTGGTCCGGATATTAACATTGTTGCCGTCGGCATCGATCGACTGGCGCTCGGTCAGGATCGACGAGGTTGGCTTGATGGCGAAGCGCGCGATAACCGGCTGGCCAGTCGAAATGCCGCCGAGGATGCCGCCCGCCTTGTTCGACAGGAACAAGGGCTTGCCGTCATTGCCCATGCGCATCTCGTCGGCGTTTTCCTCGCCGGTGATCTCGGCGGCTTCGAAGCCGTTGCCAATCTCGACACCCTTGACGGCATTGATCGACATCAGCAGCGAGGCGATGTCCTGGTCAAGCTTGCCATAGATGGGGGCGCCGAGGCCCGCCGGCACGCCTTCGGCCACGACTTCGACGACGGCGCCGATCGAGGAGCCGTTCTTGCGGATACCGTCGAGATATTCTTCCCAGACGGGAACGATCGCGGCATCAGGTGCAAAGAACGGATTCTGGTCGACCTGGTCCCAATCCCAGTTCTGGCGGTTGATCTTGTGCTTGCCGATCTGCACCAAGGCGCCGCGCACCTTGACCTCAGGCACAACAAGACGGGCAATGCCGCCAGCCGCCACGCGCGCCGCCGTTTCGCGGGCCGAGGAACGGCCGCCGCCGCGATAGTCGCGGATGCCGTATTTCACATCGTAGGTGTAGTCGGCATGGCCGGGCCGATATTGCCGTGAGATCTCACCGTAATCCTTGGAGCGCTGGTCGGTGTTCTCGATCATCATCGAGATCGGCGTACCGGTCGAAATCATCGTCTCGCCGTCGGCGTCCAGCATGACCCCGGACAGAATCTTGACCAGATCGGCCTCGCGACGCTGCGTTACAAAGCGCGACTGGCCGGGCTTTCGCTTGTCGAGCCAGACCTGAATATCCTCGAGCTTGAAGCGCAGACCGGGGGGGCAGCCGTCAACGACGCAGCCGAGCGCCGGGCCGTGGCTTTCGCCCCAGGTGGTTACGCGGAAGAGATGACCGAATGTATTGTGCGACATGTGTCCCGACCGGATCACGCCAACCGATCGTCACCGGCGGCGTCCTTCATCTGAAAATGCGCGACACTCATAGGCCAAAAAAACGCGGCGGCAAAAGCCTTTCTTTGCTCCAAATCGCCAACGAAAGGAAATGGTGTTTCCGCGGATTGTGAACGATGGCCTCAGGAGGCGATGCGCCAGGAGCTTTCGATCGCCATCTCCGTGAAATCCTCGAAGGACAGCGGGCGGGAGAAGGCATAGCCCTGCAGGAGGTCACAGCCGAGTTCGTCAAGGAGGGTGGCATGCGCTGCCGTTTCGACGCCCTCGGCCACCGTTTCGACGCCGAGCGAGCGGGCGATGTCGATGATCGAGCTGACCAGCGCGCGCTCCTGCGGCGAATTCATGATCGGCTGAACCAGCTGCCGGTCGATCTTCAGCCGCTTCGGCTTCAGCTTGAGGAGGCTGACAATCGACGTGTGACCCGTTCCGAAATCGTCGATTTCGATGTCGACCCCGAGCGTCTTGATCCGCTCGAGGTTATGCGCGGCTACATCCTCGCTTTCGTCGAGGAAGATCGACTCGACCAGTTCAAAGGAGAGTTCGCCGGGGCGGATCTGCAGGCCACTCAGCGATTCTGCGAGCATTTCGTCATGCAGCCGTCGCGCTGAAACGTTGACCGAAATCTTCGGAATGGTCACACCCCGTGCCGCCCAACGCATCTTGTCCTTCAGCGCGGTGTCGAGCACGATGCGGTCGAGCGTCTGGACGACGTTGATCTCGTCGGCGACCTTCAGGAACTTGTCCGGCGTCAACAATCCGCGGGAAGGATGCTGCCAGCGAACCAGGGCTTCGACGCCGGTGAGTTGCATCGTGCGCGCCGAGAACTGCGGCTGATACCAGGCGATAAACTCGCCGTTCTCGATGCCGGCAAGGATCTCGTCGGCCAGGCGCTTGTTGTTGATGATGTCGGCCTGGAGATTGTGATTGAAGAACTCGTAGCGGTTCCGGCCCTGGCTCTTGGCGCGGTAAAGGGCGATGTCGGCATTGATCAGCACCTTGCGTGCATCGACGTGCACGCCATTGGCGAGCGCGATGCCGATGGAGACGCCGCAGCGGCAGGCAAAGCCCTCGAAGTCGATCGGCTGGCGCATCTGCTCGATGATCCGGCCTGCAAGGGCAGACATATCCGTATCGCTGGCGTTGTGCGCCAGGATCACGAACTCATCGCCGCCGATGCGCGCCACGAGGTCGTCTTGGCGCAGGTTCCTCGACAGTACCCGCGATGCATGGATCAGCATTGCGTCGCCTGCGGCATGGCCAAGCGTGTCGTTGATCTCCTTGAACCTGTCGAGGTCGATGTGGAGGATGGCGAATTTCTGCCGCTCGCTCCGCCCGTCGAGGGTCAGCCTTTCAAGCGCGATATCAAGCTTGCGGCGGTTGGCAAGCGCCGTCAGCGGGTCGTGCAGTGAATTGTGCTCGATGCGGTTCTTGGCGATCTCGAGTTCGATGTTCTTGGCGATCGCCTCGTCCTTGGCGGCCTTGAGCTGCACCGTCATCAGCGCATCCTCGGTGATGTCGAAGGCAACGCCGATAATCTTCAGTTTGCCGCCTGAGGTCTTATGCACCTTGCCAGTGGAGCGGACGTAACGCATCGCGCCGTCCTCGACGGGAACCCGACAGATCAGGGTATGAGTGTCACCAAGGTGCTTGAAATGACGCGCGCTTTCGCGAGCCAGTGCCTGGTCCTCCGGCAGAATGCAGGAAAGCCAGACCGGTTCGGTCATGAAGCCGACCCTTGGCTTCAGGCCATAGAGCTCGTGCATCCGGTCGTCCCAGATCGAGCCTTCATCACCGAGCGTCGCCTCCCATATCCCGCACTGATAGGTGTCGAGGGCCAGGTCCAGCTTACCTGAGAGTTCGGCGAGTTCAGCCTCGCGCCGCGACAGTTCGTCCAGCGCCATCTCCAGTTCGGCATTCTTGACGTCGCTGACATCCTTTGCCTTACGCAGGGTTTCGGCCGCTTCCGCGTCGGTGGTGACGTCCCAGACGATCCCGACCGTTTTGTCGTCGCCGGCCGCGTCCGTGTAGAAGGAGCCGATCGACCGCAGGTGTCGGACGCTGCCGTCCTCGGCGATGACGCGGTATTGTGTCTCGTAGGCTGAACCGGCGACGTGGTAGTTGAAGAAATGGACCTCCGCAAGGTGCCGGTCTTCGGCAACGATCGCGGCAAGCCAGTCTTCCAGCGAGTGACTGCCATCTTCTGCCGGCTTCCCGTGGAGCGCTGCGGCCCGGGCATCCCAGAAGAGCGTTTCGCCGTGGTCATGCAGCTCCCATATGCCGATGTTCGACGACTCCAATGCCAGATTGAGGCGCTGCGACAGCTTGAGCAGCGTAGCTTCGCGCACCTTGAGTTGGACGATGTTGCGGTTTCGCTCGCCGAGCAGCAAGGTCGCGAAGAAGACTGGGACGATGGTGATGCAGCCTGCGGCAGCGATAATCAGCCGAAGCGTCGACTGGTTTTCCGGAATCGCGTTCCAACCGGTCTTCGGAGCCGCGGCAATTTCCCAGCGCCCGCCGGCAAAGGCGATCTTTCGCGTCATCGGCCGCTTGTCACGCAAATCCGGTGAGCCGAAAAAGGGTAGGGCCGAGTCCGCAAGAGCGAGGTCGCGAACCGCAATCGAGAGATGGTCGAGGTGCGGATATTTCTCCTGATTCTCACTGTTGTGCGCGGGCTTCAATCCGGTGTTCTGATAGAACATGTTCGCGTCGATCATAACCTCGACTGCGCCCCAGATACGGCGTTGCCCATTTTCCTTCACGAAGACGGGAAAGAAGATTCCGAAAGCTTCCTTGCCGTCGCTGGCGGCGATCGGTCCATAGAAACGCGCCTGCTCGGCGCTGGCGCGCGTCACCGCTTGACGGGCGAGGAGGACCTCGCGGACATCCTTGCCGATGCGACCTTTACCCGCTTGCGAGGGAAAGACATTGCCGACGATAAAGTTCGGCGCGATGGCGATATCCAGGAAGTGGGGATTCTGGATGAGCAGCCAGTTGATCTGCCGCTCCATCTCCTCGGCATTTACGCTGGAATTGACCGCAACCATGTTGGCCAAGTCGCGTACGACGGTAATGTCCATGTTGGTCTGCGCGCTGATGCGCGCACGAATCAGACTCACCTCGTTTTCCGTCCGGATCGTCAGTTCGCGCAGATGAGCGGCAGTATTGGCGCGGTCGAGCCCAAAGCCGACGATGACGACGACAATAGCAACGAGGCCGGAGACTAGGAGGGCAAGGCGTGTATTCCTGAAGACGCGCCGCAACGTGTTGCTGTCTTTGTGGCGGAATAGCAAAACCCAGTCTCCCATGTTCGAGGGAGACTTTAGATAGGGGCGGTTAATTTACGATTTCCCGGAAATCCTCTTTGCCAGAAAGGCGGACATACGGGGAAAATAATTAACGAATGCATGCGGTTATTGTTAAAGTACTATTCATTAATTGGACGCGGAAGATCATTCTTCCGGGCAAATTTCGCCATATTCGGGGGGTTATCTGTGCGCAGTTGGGTTATCGAGTCGCGTTTTCGAGGGAAGTCCGCCATGCGCTTCGTAGTAGCTACGCTTTTGGCCACAGCGAGTTTCTTGTCGCCGATCGGCGGATTTGCTGAAAGCGCGGACGTCGAGGCGACGATCAAGAAGGTCGATATGACCAATCTCAGCCTCACTCTGGATGACGGAAAAACCTACCAAGCGCCGGAAGAGTTCAATTTCGAGGGGCTGAAGGCGGGCGTCAAGGTTATCGTCTTCTATACCGAGGTCGACGGCAAGCGCGTCATCAACGATCTCGATGTCGTTCAGTAATCGGAACTAGATCCAGCCGATCGACCCGTTGTCCCGATCAATCTTAAGGATCCGGTCCTGCGGAATCTCGCCCTCTGCCGCTTCGTCCTTCGGTAAGGCCGCAATGGTCCTGAAAAGACTGCGTATGACGCCGCCATGAGTCACGCAAACCGTAGGCTTGTCGACGGAATTCAGCCAGGACGCCACGCGCCAGGACATGATTTCGTAGCTCTCCGCGTCGTCTCCTGGCGGAATGAAATCCCATTTGTTGAGATTACGCTCGGTGATGCGGTCCCGGGCCGTTGCCTTCAATTCCTTGATCGTGAAACCTTCCCAAGCGCCGAAGGAAACCTCCACTAGGCGCTCGTCGGTTCGATAATCTTTCGACGGAAGACCCATCGCCTCGCGCATGATCTCCATCGTGGCGCGGGTTCGCGCGAGCGGGCTCGCGACGAAGTCAAAGGGGATTGCCTCGACTTTCAGGATTTCTGCGAGGTCGATACCATTCTGCCACGCCTGCGCTCTGCCGATGGCATTGAGCGGGATGTCCTTCTGCCCTTGCAGGCGGCGTTCGGCGTTCCAGTCTGTCTGGCCGTGTCTGACGACGTAGATAAGCAATGATCGGCTCCGTTTACGGCACGCAACCCCTCAATCGCTGTCGCGAAGAAGGGGTCGCGAGCACGACGCAGCAAAGGAGTGCGATCAGTCCTTTATGACGGAAATGTCCGGTGCGTCTACCGCCTTCATGCCGACGACGTGATAGCCGCTGTCGGCATGGTGGACTTCGCCGGTGACCGAGCGAGAAAGATCCGAAAGCAGATATAGGCCGACATCGCCGACCTCTTCGATCGTCACCGTCCGACGCAGCGGCGCATTGTATTCGTTCCACTTCAGAATGTAGCGGAAGTCGCCGATGCCGGAAGCTGCAAGCGTCTTGATCGGGCCGGCGGAGACGGCGTTGACGCGAATGTTCTTCGGTCCGAGGTCGACCGCCAGGTACTTCACGCTGGCTTCCAGCGCCGCCTTGGCAACGCCCATGACGTTGTAGTTCGGCATGACCTTCTCGGCGCCGTAATAGGTCAGAGTCAGCATGGAGCCGCCATCCGTCATCAGCCTCTCGGCGCGACGCGCCACCGAGGTGAAGGAATAGACGGAGATCTGCATGGTCTTGGCGAAGTTGTCGGCCGAGGTATCGACATAGCGGCCGGTCAACTCGTCCTTGTCGGAAAAGCCGATCGCGTGAACGATGAAGTCGATCTTGCCCCACAGCTTTTCGACGTGGTCGAAGACGGCATCGATGGTCGACTCGTCGCTGACATCGCAATGTCCGGCAAGAACGCCGTTTACCTCTGCAACCAGGGGCTCGACGCGCTTCTTCAGTGCATCACCCTGGTAGGTAAATGCGATTTCGCCGCCCTGTGCATGAATAGCCTTGGCAATACCCCACGCAATCGAACGATTGTTGGCAACGCCCATGATGACGCCGCGCTTGCCTGACATGAGGCCTGTTGCCTGAGCCATATTTTGCCCCCTAAGAAATTCTGATAGGTCCTGCCTATGGCATAGGCTGCTAATCGGTTCAAGATTAGTAGCAATCATCAACTGTTAGGGATCGTAACAAAGGGTGCGCTTGTCACCTAAATTTCACAGAAACAGCCCGTTCTTCATGCTTCGCATCAGATCGGTGACTTTGTCGTCAGGTTTTTCCCACAACATAATGCGCAGTTCGACGACGAGATCTCCCTTGCCGCCATCTGCGTTCGCAAGTCCCTGACCGGAAATTCGGATCGTCTTGTCGGAGCCAGACCAGGCGGGAACCGTGACGTTGATCGGCCCGCGAGGGCCCTCGATGCGCGCATCGGTTCCGAGCACGGCATTTTCGATCGTCACCGGCAGCACGGTGTGCAGGTCGAAGCCACTGACGGTAAACCGCTCATCGCGCGCAATGTGGATATTGATGACCGCATCGCCCCGCTGCATGCCGGTCAGCTTGTGGCCTTGGCCCTTGAGACGTACCTGGTGGCCTTCCGTCGTACCGGCGGCCAGCGCAAATCCGGCCTCCCGGCCTTCGCCGAGATCGACCGTCAGCCAGCTGCCCTTGATGAGATCGTCGATGCTCACGGTCTTCGTTGCGAACTGGTCGGGCACCTTTTCAGGTGCCTGCTGCGTCCCGCTGCCGGTGAAGCGACGCACCAGGGAAGTCAGCAAGCTGAGAGGCTGCATGATCGCAGAGGCCTGAGCGGCCGCGTCCTCGGCAGCCTGCTGCTCAGCCTCGGCCTTGCCGGCCTCCGGCTGTTTGTCTGCGATCGCGGCCTCCGGTTCCGGCCGCCTCGCGGCGCCAGCGCTAAAACCCTGGTCGCGACCACCACCGGCTGCGGCGCGTGCCTGCGTGCCGAAGATACGTTCGATCATTTCTTCTGCCGGTTCGGCAGCACCCGTCTTCTGCTGGCTGGCGGCATCGGCCGCGGCCTTCTGGGCGGCGGCGCGCGCGAGTTCTTCCATCACGCGCTCGGCATTGGCTTGCGCTGCCTTGGCACGCATGGCAGCTTCGCGAGCCGCCTGGCGCTGTTGCATGATCGTGTTCTCATTGGCTTTGGCTTCCGCCATGCGCGCGGCATTGTCGAAGAGGCTCCGCTTCTTCGGATCCTTCAACGTCTCATAGGCGCGGCCAATCTCGGCAAAGCGGGCGCTCGCCATCGGATCACCCTGATTGTGGTCCGGGTGAACCGCCTTGGCCATGTGGCGCCAGGCTGCCTTGATCTCGTCCTGCCCCGCGTCCCGCTTGACGCCCAAAATCTTATAAGGATCGCGCATGTCCCCAAACCGCCGGTGTTCCGATGCGGTGTGCCTGTCCCTTGCCCTAGCACCCCGAAGCCTCTGACTTGGCGCTCGGCCTCATCCCCAGGGAAGCAGCCGTGCGCACGTCAGGCGGATTGTGAGTAGAAGTTGCTAATCAGTTCTTAGCCCGCGTGGCGGACAACTCGCTTTTGCGCCGAATGGTTAGCCTTTTGCTAAACATCATGAGAGGACGGAACCGCGCGCGTTAAGCACGCAACGCGCGGCACTCAGCTTTCCGGCTGGAAACTCATCAGTTGCCAGTTGCCGCCGCCGACCAGGCAGGTCTTGCCGTAAAATTTCGCGATGCCGACATAGGAGTGCCGCGTCGTGCGGAACTGGCGGCAAACCTGGCCGGAATCCGTGTTCTCGACGATCGTGTCGATGACGCCGGCGCTGCCGGTCGAGGCATTCGCCCAGGGGAGGGGGCGTCCCTCCAACCTTTGGATATCGGCCGAGGTCACGGCGTTGCCGACGGTCATTTCGTCGGAAATCGAGTCGCTCGTCGGCGCTGGCTGTGGCACGGTGCCAGTCGCAACCGACCGATCGACCTTCGAGCTGCTGAAGAGGTCCAATCCGCTGGAGACGCAGGCGGAGAGGGAGAGCACCGCCGTACCGACAACGCAGAGGTCCGCGCTGCGACGCAGCAGACCCTTTGTATGGCGATCTGACTTTGCTATGACTTCCACCCTGCGTCCTGTCCAGTAGCTAAAAGCTGGGCAAACTTCGAATAAACCCGGGGCATTTGAGCTAATATGTCGGCAAATGAGTTAACAAGCGGTGACTTCACCGAGCGAAACGAACCCTTCGATCTTTTCTCGGAGTGGCTGAAAGAGGCAGAAGCTTCCGAGATCAATGACCCGAATGCGGTAGCGCTTGCGACGGTCGACGAGGACGGCCTTCCCAACGTCCGCATGGTACTCCTTAAGGGATTCGATCACGACGGCTTTGTCTTCTACACGAATTTCGAGAGCCAGAAAGGCCAGGAAATTCTCGGACAGAAGAAGGCGGCCATGTGTTTCCACTGGAAAACGCTGCGCCGCCAGGTTCGGTTGCGCGGGCCTGTCGAAGCTGTGACGGACGAAGAAGCAGACGCTTACTTCAAGACGCGCGCCCGCGGCAGCCGGATTGGCGCCTGGGCGTCGAAGCAGTCGCGGCCGCTGGAGAGCCGGTTCGCGCTTGAGAAAGCTGTTGCCGAATACACCGCCCGCTACGCGATCGGCGAGATCCCGCGTCCTGCGCATTGGTCGGGCTTTCGGATCCGGCCGGTGTCGATCGAGTTCTGGAAGGACCAGAAGTTCCGCCTGCATGATCGTATCGAGTTTCGCCGGGCTTCGCCGGAAGGCGATTGGACGAAGGTTCGCATGTATCCGTGAAGCGTTCAGCTCCTGTTTGGCGCAAACCGAAACGGAATACCGGAGGCAAGGCCGGACACGTACCGCACCTTTTGATAGAGACCGTTGATCGAAAGCCTCGGCAGATAGGTCATGTTGTTGAGCGAGCGCTTCGTGACGACACCCGCCTGTGTCGTCACCGCGAGGTCGAAACCGACTTCGCGCGCGATCTGTGCCTGTCTCTGGGTTACGGCCTCGCGCGTGCCATAAGGGTAGGCGAAGGAGCCCGGCCGGTGTCCGGTGATCGCTGCAACGTAGTCGCGGGACACCTCCATCTCGTCGCGAACCTCCTGATCGGAGAGGCGTGAGATCGCCCGGTGGCTGATTGTATGGGCGCCGAGTGAGGCGAGGGGGCTCGCCTCAAGCAGATTGAATTCCGCCGGTGTCATGACGAGATCGTCGACGATTTCGTCCGGATCGATCTCGTGCTTTCGCGCCATCAGGTCGATGGCCGCGACGGCGGCGCGTTCGTCATGTCGATGAAGATGGCTGGCGATGCGCGCGAAAGCGCGGCCCTTTGCTTCGGTCGTCGTGATGTCAAGCATCTCGTGGCCACTACCGAAATCGAAGCCGAGCCTCTCCTCTCTCCGCAGAAGCGCTGCCAGCGTCTCCCACCAGATCGTATGCGTGCGTTCGGCGAGGCCCTTGGCGACGAATACCGTGAAAGGCGCATCGTACTTTTCGAAGATGGGCAGGGCGTAGACGAGATTGTTGCGGTAGCCGTCATCGAGCGTGAAGGCGGCAAAGGGCTGGCTGGACCCGGTTTGCGAAAGCAGCGCTGGAATCTCGTGGAGCGCCACGAAACGATAGCCGTCACTCTTCAGGCGATCGAGAACGAGATCGAGGAATACCGGCGTGATTTCCAGGTGCGCGTTCGGCGCGAAAGCGGTTTCCTCGCGTGGACGGACATGATGGAGCGTGCAGATGGCCCCAAGTCCGCGCGCGCCGCGCATCACGCCTGCTGCGCGCAGGAGGTTGGCCGTCTCAAGACCGCCTGCAATCGCAATCTGCTTTGCAAGCCCTTTGATACTCGCCGCCATCTCAACTGCTCGCTGGTTTCTGGAGCCGCGAAACTAGCAAGCCTGCGGTTAAGTGTTGCTGAATGAAGATTTTTGAGTGTCCTCTTTACGGGATTTTCACTATGAAAGGTAAAACTTGACAAAAATGGTACCGGTTGCCGCAAAGTCGCGCCATATCGGCGACTGCTGTAGTGGAACGGGACAAATCCGAATGGCGCCGGCTATTCGTTCATTGAGGGGAAATTTCATGAAGAAGCTGTTGGCCGCGATTATGACAGCGACGCTCGTCGTTGCGGCGCCGTTGACCGCGATGGCAGGCAGCGCCTCCCTGATCCTGGATGCCCGAACCGGCAAGGTGCTCAGTGCCGAGAACGCCGATGTGCTGAATCATCCCGCGTCGCTGACGAAGATGATGACCATTTATATGGCCTTCGAGGCGATCAAGCGCGGCAAGATCAGCTGGAACACTCCGCTTGTCATGTCGAGATACGCCGCCTCGCGGCCGCCGACAAAGCTCGGCGTTCGCGCGGGCGATTCCATCACCGTTCAAGAAGCAATCCTCGGCATGATCACCAAGTCGGCCAACGATGCTGCCGCAGCCATGGCCGAGAAGCTCGGCGGTTCCGAAGCCAACTTTGCAGCCATGATGACGCAGAAGGCGCGGCAGCTCGGCATGCGCCGTACGGCCTTCTACAATGCCTCCGGCCTTCCGGATGGTCGGCAGGTCACTACGGCGCGGGACATGTCCACGCTTGCCGTGGCGCTGATGCGGAATTTCCCGAGCGAATACCGCCTGTTCTCGACGGCGAGCTTCACGTTCCGTGGGCGCACGATCCGCGGCCACAACAATCTGATGTACCGCTACCAGGGCATGGACGGCATCAAGACGGGTTATACCAACGCGTCTGGCTTCAATCTGGTCAGCGCTGTCAAGGATGGCGACCGCCGGGTCGTCGGCGTCGTGCTCGGTGGCCGCACTGCCCGCAGCCGCGACGCCAAAATGGCCGGTCTGCTCGACAAGTATCTTGGCCGCTCGGCGGGCGGCAACCTCGTCGCGAGCACCAACTCGCGCCAGACAGTCGAAGTTGCTTCGGCTGCCGCTGATGCCGATCTGCCGATCCCGGGAACTGCGCCGCGCACCAATGATCTCGCGCCGAAGGCGCTCGGCTTTCTGAGCGATACGACTGTACCGTTGGAGCGCCCGTTCGCCGCCGCCGAACCCGCCAATGCCGGCAAGATCGCCGCCAAGTCCGCAGGCGCGCCGTCGGCATCCGGCGACTGGCAGATCCAGATCTCGGCTGCATCGAGCGACGATGCCGCCCGTGCCCTTCTGGCCCAGGCCAAGGCCGAAGGTGGTGCGGCACTGAAGGCCGCATCGCCTTATACCGAGGCTGTCGGCAATGGCGCGAACAAGGTCTATCGCGCTCGCTTTATCGGCTTTCAGAGCCGCGAGGCCGCTACATCTGCCTGCGACGCGCTGAAGCAGCGTTCCTACGACTGCATGCTGTTGCCCGATCACGGCTGATCCATCTCGACTTTCCGACAGAATCAGGGTTCTCCTTTGTAAACAAAAGGAGAACATGATGCTGAGTGATCTCGCCGAAAAGTTCGAGCGTGCGTCGCGGAACTACGCCGATGCCAACGGCATCGAGCGCGACGCCGACTGGTTTCTGCTGAAGCTTCAGGAGGAAATCGGCGAGCTTACCCAGGCTTGGAACCGTGTCAGCGGGAGAGGGCGCAAAAAGGGCAGGTCGGATGAGGAGCTACGGCTGGACCTTGCCGACGAGGCGGCCGATGTCCTCGGCCACATCCTTCTTTTCGCGCACAGGAACGATCTGGATCTCTCAGCGGCAATCAAGCGCAAATGGCTCTTCCGGCCAGAGCAGCGCTAGGCTGCAGTAATCCTGCGCCGATAGAATTTGCTGTCCACGGCCATCAGTGGGAACGATGGCGGAAGCTCACTTTTCGAAACTTCGGCGAATCCATTCTTCTCGTAGAACCGGTGGGCGGCGAGGAATTTGTCCGTGGTCCCAAGGAAGATGTCTTTGATCCCCTGAGCCTCCGCATGGTCAACCAACCCGGCAAGAAGACGGGCTGCGACTCCATGTTCGCGACCGCGCACATCGGCAGCAACAAACATCTTGCGCAGCGCCGTCTGGCTGTTGCCGATGTCCTTCAGCCCGATCGTGCCGACGATCTGGCCATTGCGCACCGCCACCCAGAACTGACCTTTTCCGGATTGATAGAAATCAGGAATGGCGGCGAGATCAGGCTGGTCGTCGGCTGTGATCGCGATGCCGAATTCCTCGCGCTGGATCGGCAGGATCACCGCGAAAACATCATCGATATCGGAGGCAACGAAAGGTCTGATTTCGATTTCGCTCATCGCCGCTGCTCGTTCTAGACTAGGCTTTCGTGCCGCCGACGGTGATCTGATCCATCCTGAGGTGCGGCTGGCCGACACCAACCGGAACCCATTGCCCAGCCTTGCCGCAATTGCCGATCCCGGTGTCGAGCTTCATGTCATTGCCGACCATTGAAACACGCTTCATGGCGTCCGGCCCGTTGCCGATCAGCATCGCGCCCTTGATCGGGGCGCCAATCTTGCCGTTGTCGATCAGGTAGGCCTCCGTGCAGCCGAACACGAACTTGCCCGATGTGATATCCACCTGGCCGCCGCCGAACGAAACCGCGTAAATGCCCCTCTTGACGGAGGAAATGATTTCCTCCGGCGTCTTGTCGCCACCCAGCATGTAGGTGTTGGTCATGCGGGGCATTGGAACGTGGGCATAGCCCTGCCGACGGCCGTTGCCCGTCGGTGTCATGCCCATCAGGCGGGCGTTCTGTCGGTCCTGCATGTACCCGACCAGCTTGCCGTTTTCGATCAGCACGTTGTAGCCGGACGGCGTGCCCTCGTCATCGATGGTGATCGAGCCGCGGCGGTTGTCGATCGTACCGTCGTCAACGACTGTGACGCCGGGCGCCGCAACCATCTGGCCGAGGAGACCGGCAAAGGCCGACGTCTTTTTCCGGTTGAAATCCCCTTCGAGACCGTGGCCTACCGCTTCGTGCAACATGACACCCGGCCAGCCGGAACCAAGCACGACGTCCATGGTGCCGGCGGGCGCCTCGATCGCCTCCAGGTTCACCAGCGCTTGCCGCAAGGCTTCGTCGGCGCCGTATTGCCAGTTGTCCTCGGCGATGAAATCGCCAAAACCGATGCGGCCGCCGCTGCCGTAGGAACCGCTCTCCTGGCGGTCGCCTTCGCCTGCAATGACCGAGATGTTGATACGCGTCATCGGCCGGATATCGCGAACGCGGTGACCATCGGCGCGCAGAATATCGACAACCTGCCAGCTGGCGGCGATCGATGCGGTCACCTGGCGCACCTTGGCGTCCTTGCCGCGCAGATAGGCGTCGATGTCCTGTAACACCTTGACCTTCTCTTCGAAGGTCGGCGTGCCGATCGGGTTCTCGTCGGAATAGAGCTTCTTGTTGGTCCGCTGGGGAGCCGCCGCATAGCTGCCCGCATGACCGCGGGTGACGGCGCCAACCGCATCGGCGGCGCGCTTCAGGGCCGCGACGGAGAGGTCGCCCGCATGCGCATAGCCGACCGCTTCGCCGGCAACTGCGCGCAGGCCGAAGCCTTGCTCGGTGTTGAAGCTGCCGCCCTTGAGGCGTCCGTTATCGAACATCAGCGATTCCGCCTGGGAATGTTCGATGTAGAGCTCCCCATCATCAGCGCCGGAAAGCGCCTCGGCAACAAGCGAGCGCATCTTCGCTTCGTCGGCATCGAAAAGCGTCAGGAGATCCGTATTCATATCTTTATGCTCCGCTGAAGCAGGAATGCTATCAGCCGATGTAGGTTCGGTGGACGGTTCGAGCAAGCCCCGAAGGCGAGACGATCAGGGGAGGGCGTCGTAGCCTTCAGCGAAACCCTTGAGGTCGACAGGAATGCCGATCCCCTCTTCCGGCGTCTGGAAGACGATGAAGGTGGCGCTCGCGCCGCTGCGGAAGGTCTTCAGCAGCTCGTCCTCGAGAACGACCTCAGCGTAGCAGCCATCGGCGAAGCAACGTACGAAATAGGCGCGGCCGATATCCTTGCCGTCGACGTTAAGGCCGAGGCCGTTCGGCAGCAGGACGCCGAGCGGGGCGAGGACGCGCAGGATTTTTGACTTGCGGTCGGCGGTCTTCAGCACCACGACGGAGAGACCGACCTCAGGCCGATCCTCGGCTATGACGTTCTGCATCAAGGCGCACTGCTCGGTCGAGGCGCCGGCCGGCTTGTCGCAGACGACCGACCATGCACCGTGGTTCGACTTTACGGTGCCGGGTGCCTGCGGCTGCGTCTGGCCGGGCGTTGCCTGTGTGGCGGGAGCTTGGGGCGCGGGCTGTGCCGGCGCGGGCTGCTGCTGGGCGAAAGCGGGAGCAGTCGCTGCGGCCGCAATGCACGCTGTCAGCACGAACGGCCGTGCGAGGGAACGGAAACCCATGAAAACCTCTGCAATTCGAATCAGTGCCGCTAAATTGGGGCGCGCCACCAAAAATGAAAAGCCCCACCCGCTGAAAAGCCGGGGACTACGGCGGAAATGGGACGTTTATCCGAGAATGTTGGCGTAGTCGGGCGCTGCACAAGCTTTATTTCGTCGGTGATAGCGAAAAGATGGAATGTTTCTTTATGCTTGGATCAAGCTGTTTGAATGCGAAAATGCCGCACGAACAAACGCTTTGGGCGGTTGCGATCAATGACAAACTGTGGTTTGAAGCGCTGAGATGGCAAGGATTCTGTGCGCGATTTTGCACGGACCAGCGCTCGAGGGAGATATTAAGGTGATTAAGAAGGCTTCTGCAGCTCTGACCGCGCTGGTCTGTCTGCTTTTTGCTTCCGGCAGTTATGCCGACCAGCCGCAGCCGTGGCAGGCAACATTGCAGCCGGCAGCCACGCCGATCATGCGAGACATTCATTGGTTTGAGCAATATACCCTGTGGTTTATCGTTCCGATCACGCTTTTCGTGTTGGTCCTTCTTATTGTCGTCTGTCTGAGGTTCCGCTCCGGTGCCAATCCGGTGCCTTCCAAAACGAGCCACAATACGCTGATCGAAGTCGCATGGACCGTGGGACCGGTTCTCGTGCTTCTTTTCCTCGCGGTGCCTTCGTTTAACCTTTTGACCGCCCAGCTGACTTTGCCGGAAAATCCGGATGTCACCATCAAGGCGACGGCCACCCAGTGGCAGTGGAACTATGAATATGAAGGCTCGGGCGAAACCCCGGTCGCTTTCGACTCCTATCTTCTGAAGGATCAGGACCGCGCCGCTGCCGGCAAGGAAGACAAGTCGCGTTATCCGCGCCTCCTGGCCGTGGACAATGAGCTGGTCCTGCCTGTCAACAAGACCGTCCGTGTTCTCGTGACGGCTGCTCCCACCGACGTCATTCACGCTTTTGCAATGCCGTCTTTCGGCGTCAAGATCGACGCCGTACCGGGTCGCCTGAACGAAACCTGGTTCCGTGCCGAGCGGGAAGGCCTGTTCTACGGCCAGTGCTCCGAACTCTGCGGCAAGGACCATGCGTTCATGCCGATCGCTATCCACGTCGTTTCCGAGGACAAGTACAAGCAGTGGCTCGCCGGTGCTGCTACTGATCTGCCTGGGGCGTACAAGACACTCATGGCCGCAACCGATGGTCCCGCAAAGACCGTCGACGTTGCCGAAAACGTCGCACAGTAAGGGAAGAGGGAACGGGACATGGCTGGACCTTCCGCACACGATCATTCGCATGATCACGGTCATGGCGCACACGCCCATGACGACCATCACGATCACTCGCACAAGCCGAGCTTCATCAATCGCTGGTTCTTTTCGACGAACCACAAGGATATCGGCACGCTTTACCTGATCTTCGCGATCATGGCCGGCATCGTCGGCGGCGCGCTCTCCGTTGCCATGCGCATGGAGCTGCAGGAGCCGGGCATCCAGATCTTCCACGGTCTGGCATCGATGGTTTACGGCTATGAAGGCGACGCCGCCATCGACGGCGCCAAGCAGATGTTCAACATGTTCACCACAGCGCACGCGCTGATCATGATCTTCTTCATGGTCATGCCGGCGATGATCGGTGGCTTCGCCAACTGGATGGTGCCGATCATGATCGGTGCGCCTGACATGGCGTTCCCGCGTTTGAACAACATCTCCTTCTGGCTGATCGTTCCGGCCTTCCTTCTGCTGGTCATGTCGATGTTCGTCGAAGGTCCGGCGGGCGCTTACGGCGCAGGCGGCGGCTGGACGATGTATCCGCCGCTGTCGAGCTCCGGCACGCCGGGTCCGGCTGTCGACCTTGCGATCTTCGCGCTCCACATTGCCGGTGCGTCCTCGATCCTCGGTGCGATTAACTTCATCACCACGATCCTGAACATGCGCGCTCCGGGCATGACGCTTCACAAGATGCCGCTCTTTGCCTGGTCGGTTCTGATCACCGCCTTCCTGCTTCTGCTGTCGCTCCCGGTTCTTGCCGGCGCCATCACCATGATGCTGACCGACCGCAATTTCGGTACGTCCTTCTTCGTGCCGGAAGGCGGTGGCGACCCTATCCTCTACCAGCACCTGTTCTGGTTCTTCGGTCACCCCGAAGTATACATCCTGATCCTGCCCGGCTTCGGCATCGTCAGCCACATCATCTCGACCTTCTCGCGCAAGCCGATCTTCGGCTACCTCGGCATGGCCTACGCCATGGTCGCGATCGGTGCCGTCGGCTTCGTCGTCTGGGCGCACCACATGTATACGGTCGGCCTGTCGCTCGACGCGCAGCGCTACTTCGTGTTCGCAACGATGGTCATCGCCGTTCCGACGGGCGTGAAGATCTTCTCCTGGATCGCGACGATGTGGGGTGGCTCGATCAGCTTCCGCACGCCGATGGTCTGGGCGATCGGCTTCATCTTCCTGTTCACCGTCGGTGGCGTGACGGGCGTCCAGCTCGCCAATGCCGGTCTCGACCGCTCCCTGCATGACACCTATTACGTCGTGGCTCACTTCCACTACGTTCTGTCGCTTGGCGCCGTCTTCGCCATCTTCGCTGCTTGGTACTACTGGTTCCCGAAGATGACCGGCTACATGTACAACGAGTTCATTGGCACGCTGCACTTCTGGGTCATGTTCATCGGCGTCAACCTGGTGTTCTTCCCGCAGCACTTCCTTGGCCTCGCGGGCATGCCGCGCCGCTACATCGACTACCCGGATGCGTTTGCCGGCTGGAACTATGTTTCCTCGATCGGTTCCTACATCTCGGCCGTCGGCGTGCTGATCTTCCTCGTCGGTGTCTTCGAAGCCTTCGCCAGGAAGCGCGTTGCCGGTGACAATCCGTGGGGTGAAGGCGCAACGACGCTCGAATGGCAGCTGTCTTCGCCGCCGCCGTATCACCAGTGGGAACAGCTCCCGCGCATCAAGTAAGATGCGAGAAATCGCGACCGCCGCGTGTTACAGTGCGGCGGTCGGCTTACAAGTTTGCAGGACAATAGAATGACAGTTATCGGCAATCGCAAAGCTCTTGCACACGACGGCGAGTTCCGCCTGTCGGAGGCGAGCGCGCGCGATTATTTTGAGCTTCTGAAGCCGCGCGTCATGTCGCTCGTGGTCTTCACGGCATTTGCCGGTCTCGTTCTGGCACCGGGGCACATCAATCCGGTTCTCGGTCTCATTGCCATCCTGTGCATCGCCATTGGCGCAGGCGCTTCAGGCGCGCTCAACATGTGGTACGACGCCGATATCGATGCGATCATGACCCGCACAGCAAAGCGTCCGATACCGGCCGGTCGTGTCGCTCCGCGCGAGGCGCTGGCATTCGGCTTGGTGCTTTCCTGTTTTTCGGTGGTTATCCTGGGGCTCGCCGTCAATTGGCTCGCAGCCTCGATCCTCGCCTTCACGATTTTCTTCTACGCCGTGATTTATACGATGTGGCTGAAGCGCTCGACGCCGCAGAACATCGTTATCGGCGGTGCCGCCGGCGCCTTTCCGCCGATGATCGGCTGGGCCTGCGTGACGGGTACCGTCACGATCGAAAGCTTCGTGCTCTTCATGATCATCTTCCTCTGGACGCCAGCCCATTTCTGGGCGCTGGCTCTGTTCAAGATGAAGGATTATGAGGCCGTCGGTGTTCCGATGCTGCCCAATGTCTCGGGTGAGCGCACCACCAAGCATCAGATTGTTGCCTATGCCGTGCTGACGGCGGTGTGCGGCGTGCTGCCGACTGTCCTAGGCTTTGCGAGCCTCGGCTACGGCCTGGTTGCCGCAGTCCTGGGCGCAATCTTCATCTACTGTTCCATCGCCGTCTGGCGGATGCCGGACGGCGATGAGAAGATGATCCCGGCCAAGAAGCTCTTCGGCTACTCAATCCTGTATCTTTTCGCAATTTTCTCCGCCCTGATGTTCGACCGGCTGGCGGCCGTGCTCGTTTCGCATGCGGGAGGCATTTTCTGATGGACGTCGTCAAGCTTACGGAAGCGCAACGCAAGTCGCGCCGCAATCGCAACGTCGCTCTTGGCCTGGTTCTGGCCGGCCTTGTCGTACTCTTCTACGCGGTCACGATCGTGAAGTTCACATCGGGGCACATGTAAGATGAGCGAGATGCAGAGCACGCCGAGGAAACAGCGCAACAATGGCGCCGTCGTTTTCATGTGCCTTGCCTTCGTCGTCGGCATGGGCGCTGCGAGCTATGCGGCTGTTCCGCTCTATCGGATGTTCTGCCAGCTTACTGGTTACAACGGCACGACACAGCGCGTCGAGCAGGCCTCCAGCGTGATTCTCGACCGCAAGATGCGCGTCACCTTCGACGCCAACATTGCGCCGGGTCTCGACTGGGAGTTCAAGCCGGTCCAGCGCGAGGTCAACCCGCGCATCGGCGAAACCGTTCAGGTGAATTTCACCGCGGTGAACAAGTCGAACGAGCCACAGCGCGGCCAGGCGGTGTTCAACGTCACCCCCGGCGAAGCTGGCGTCTATTTCAACAAGGTGCAGTGCTTCTGCTTCAACGAGACTGTGTTGAGGCCGGGCGAAAAGCTTGAAATGCCGGTCGTATTTTACATTGACCCTGACATTACCAAGGCCGTGGAATCGAAAGATATCCACACTGTTACCTTGTCCTATACGTTCTACCCTAAAGAGGGTCCGAAGCCGGTGGCTTCGAATGAGGGTGGAACGGTAAAGCTTGAAAAGAAACTTTGATTGAGGTTCGTGTCCGGCGATGCCGGAGCGGAGAGGAAGAGATCCGGGGATAGCTTACATGGCTGATGCGCATCAGAAACATCACGACTACCACATCATCGATCCGAGCCCGTGGCCGCTGCTGGCTTCGATCGGCGCGTTGATCATCACCTTCGGCGGCGTTGGCTTCATGCGCTACCTCAACGGTGGCTCGCTGCATCTCTTCGGCGTCGAATGGGCGCATCCGTGGCTGTTCTTCATCGGCCTCGCGCTCATCCTCTACGTCATGTTCGGCTGGTGGTCGGACACGGTGAAGGAAGCGAATGAGGGCGCGCATACGCGCGTCGTCTCGCTGCACCTTCGCTACGGCATGATCATGTTCATCGCTTCCGAAGTGATGTTCTTCGTCGCCTGGTTCTGGGCCTACTTCGACGCCAGCCTGTTCCCGAATGAAGCGATCCAGGCCTCGCGCGTTGCCTTCACCGGTGGCCAGTGGCCGCCGAAGGGCATCGAAGTCCTCGACCCCTGGCACCTGCCGATCTACAACACCGTCATCCTGCTGCTGTCGGGCACGACCGTCACCTGGGCGCATCACGCGCTGCTGCATAACGACCGCAGGGGCCTGATCCAGGGCCTGACGCTGACCGTTCTGCTCGGTGTCCTATTCTCGAGCGTGCAGGCCTACGAATACGCGCACGCTCCGTTCGCCTTCAAGAACTCGATCTACGGCGCGACCTTCTTCATGGCGACCGGTTTCCACGGCTTCCACGTTCTGGTCGGTACGATCTTCCTGCTGGTCTGCCTGCTGCGCGCGATCCGCGGCGACTTCACGCCGAAGCAGCATTTCGGCTTCGAAGCGGCGGCCTGGTACTGGCACTTCGTTGACGTCGTCTGGCTCTTCCTGTTCTTCTGCATCTACGTCTGGGGCGGCTGGGGCGCTCCGTTGGCGGCAGGCTGAGCGGGCTGTCTGGAATTTGAATAGGGCGGGTGCCACGGCACCCGCCCTATTCGTTTTGGGGATTAGCGCATGGCGGCGATGCGCTCGAACGCGGAGGGTTCCGGAATGCCGAGGTCCAGGCGTTGCCGGATCGCCTCGGCGCATTCGAAAGGCGTCAATACAGAGGTATCGACCTCCAGGTCGTAGATGCCGGGGATATGCACCTGCTCCTGCCAGAGCTGGACCGGATGGGGGACGGCGTCGTGTTCGTCGGCGCGCACATACAGCGTATGCCGTCCGGGCGCAGGAATGTTTCGCCTTTTCATGATGACCTTGATCGGACATTTGACGCCGACGAAAAGCACCGGCAATCCCTCAAGCCGACGCGCGCAATCGGAAAGAATACCGAGCGGCCGAGAGTAGCTGTCGTGATGACCGAGGTCAGCCACCACATTGAGCCCGAGGCCGGCATGGATTGCAATCGACTCGTAAAGCGCAGCATAGAAGAACGGCACCATCTCCTCGAGGTCGGGACGTTCCCCACCCGGGCGGAGCCCGATGCCCGGCAGATAGCGTTCCGGGGTCATGTCGTTGTAGGTGTCGACGCCGAGGTTCATCCAGGGACCGTCGAAGTGCTCCTGGATCGTGTTGGCGATCGACGATTTTCCACTGCGCGGGGCGCCGTTCAGAATGACGATCTGTCCGGCCGAGCTGTCGTATGTCATCAGTTTTCTTCTTCTGTTTGGCGCGAATCGCTGAGGCGAAAGAGCGCAGGTATTTCCTTTCCCTCTGCGAATACTTTATGGGTGAGTTAAGGCAGACGCACAGGTTGGCCATAGGCAATTGGAAGGATGGCATGAACGAGGACAGCGCGCATTTTCCACCGGTCGATCCGGTGAAGACAGGCATCAGGGGATGCTGCCCGCGCTGCGGCCAGGGGAAGCTCTTTGATGGCCTGCTCGCGCTGAAGCCCCGCTGCTCGGCCTGTGGTCTGGACTACGCCTTTGCCGATGCTGGCGATGGCCCCGCCGTGTTCGTCATTTTGATCGTCGGCTTCATTATCATCGGCTCGGTGTTGTGGCTGGAAGTCAACTACGCGCCGCCGATCTGGCTGCACATTATGCTGTTCGGCCCCCTGACCGTCATTCTCTCCCTGCTTGCCCTTCGCTGGTGCAAGGGGATCCTGATCGCGATGCAGTATCGCCACAACGCCAGCGAGGGGCGCATTTCCCGTGACTGAATTTCATGTTTCGGCGTCACGCCGAAAGCGACCGGTCCTCACCGGCATCGCGGTGGTCATTGCGCTTGCCATCCTCCTCTCGCTCGGCACCTGGCAGGTCGAACGGCTGCACTGGAAGGAAAAGCTGTTGGCCAATATCACCGAGCGCCGGCAGGCGTCGCCGGCATCGCTTGCTGATATCGAAGGAATGGCCGCGACGGGCGAGGATATCGACTATCGCCACATCACGGTCAGCGGCGAATACGTCAACAGCAAGGAGCGGCACTTCTTTGCGACCTGGCATGGCCAGACGGGTTTCTATGTCTACACCCCGCTGCAGTTTGCCGATCGCCGCTATCTCTTCGTCAACAGAGGTTTCGTTCCTTACGACAACAAGGAGCCGGAAATGCGGATGCAGGGCCAGCTCACCGATCAGCAAACGGTGACCGGCCTTGCTCGTGCAAAACTTCCGGGCAAGCCGTCCTGGGTGGTGCCTGATAATGATGTCGCCAAGAATATCTTCTACTGGAAGGACCTCGACGTGATGGCGTCGAGCGTCGGGCTCGACAAGGCCGAGGTGGTTCCGTTCTTCGTGGATGCGGACGATACCCCCAATCCGAAGGGGCTGCCGATCGGCGGGGTCACCGATGTCGATCTGCCCAACAACCATCTGCAATATGCCTTCACATGGTTTGGGCTTGCGGCAACGCTTGTCATCATCGTCGTAGTCGCGCGTTTCCGTAAGCGGGGTCCCGCGCAATAGTATCGCTTCAATTCTTGCCTATATTGGGCTAGAGAGCCCTATCCCTACGAACCGGAACAGACATGAATATTGCGGCGAAACCTCCCTTGACGATCAGGCTCTGCGGACCGCGCGGCTTTTGCGCAGGCGTCGACCGTGCCATCCAGATTGTCGTGCTGGCGCTGAAATCCTACGGTGCGCCTGTTTATGTCCGCCACGAGATCGTCCACAATCGCTATGTGGTCGAAGGCCTGGAAGCCAAGGGCGCCGTCTTCGTCGAGGAGCTCGACGAGATCCCGGAAGAGCACCGCGCTCAGCCGGTCGTCTTCTCCGCGCATGGCGTGCCAAAATCCGTGCCGGAGGATGCAAGCGCCCGCAACCTCTTCTATCTCGACGCCACATGCCCGCTGGTCTCCAAGGTGCACAAGCAGGCGATGCGCCACAACAAGCTCGGTCGCCATGTCGTTCTGATCGGCCACGCGGGCCACCCGGAAGTGATCGGCACGATGGGCCAACTGCCGGAGGGCACGGTCTCTCTCATCGAGACGGTCGAGGACGCCGACGTCTATCAGCCCGCCGATCCCGACAATCTCGGCTACGTGACGCAGACGACCCTGTCTGTGGACGATACGGCCGGCGTGATCGCGCGCCTGCAGGAACGTTTCCCCAATCTGACCGCACCGGCGGCCGACTCGATCTGTTACGCCACGACCAACCGGCAGGAAGTGGTGAAGCAGGCAGCCCCCGGCTGCGATCTCTTCATCATCGTTGGAGCGCCGAATTCCTCGAACTCCAAGCGGCTCGTCGAGGTGGCTTTGCGGGCAGGGGCCAAGAAATCGCTCCTTGTGCAACGCGCCTCGGAACTGGATTGGGACGAGATCGGCCCGATCTCCACGCTTGGTCTGTCAGCCGGTGCATCGGCGCCCGAGGTGATCGTCAACGAGATCATCGAGGCCTTCCGCGCGCGCTTCGACGCCAAGGTCGAGCTTGCCGAGACGGTTCAGGAAAACGAGCATTTCCTCGTCAACCGCGAACTGCGCAGCATAGAGCTGACGCATGAGGATATGGCGTGGGTGAACGGGTGAGCCGCAATCCCGGTTAGGGGAGCAGTCGTCGAGGGGACGATTGCGGTGGCTGCCAACGCTCTGCGGGGCGCTGGCGTTCGATTGATCAAGCTTTCGTGGGACGTAAATTGGCAGTCTATACCGATATTTCCGAAGACGATTTGAAGTGGTTCCTGACGGAGTACGACACCGGAACGCTGCTCTCCTACAAGGGGATCGCGGAAGGCGTCGAGAACTCGAACTTCCTGCTGCACACCACCAAGGATCCGTTGATCCTCACCCTTTACGAGAAGCGCGTCGAGAAGAACGATCTGCCGTTCTTTCTGGGGCTGATGCAGCATCTGGCCGCTCGCGGTCTGTCCTGCCCGCTGCCGTTGCCGCGAAAGGACGGGGCCTTGCTTGGTACGCTGTCCGATCGCCCGGCGGCGCTGATCTCGTTCCTGGAAGGCATGTGGCTGCGCAAGCCGGAAGCCAAGCATTGCCGCGAGGTCGGCAAGGCGCTGGCAATGATGCACGTCGCTGGCGACGGCTTCGAGTTGAAGCGGCCCAATGCGCTGTCGGTCGATGGCTGGAAGGTACTCTGGGAGAAGTCCGAGGCTCGCGCCGACGAGGTGGAGAAGGGGCTGCAGAACGAGATCCGCACGGAGCTCGATTTTCTCGCGGCCCACTGGCCGAAGGACCTGCCTGACGGTGTCATCCATGCGGATCTTTTCCCCGACAACGTCTTCTTCCTCGGCGACGAGCTATCGGGCCTGATCGATTTCTATTTCGCCTGCAACGACCTCTTGGCCTACGACGTCTCGATTATCCTGAACGCCTGGTGCTTCGAGAAGGATGGCGCCTACAACATCACCAAGGGCATGGCGATGCTGGAAGGCTACCAGAGCGTCCGACCGCTCAGCGATGCCGAACTGGCAGCACTACCGATCCTTTCGCGCGGTTCGGCATTGCGCTTCTTCCTGACGCGCCTCTACGACTGGCTGACGACGCCGGAGGGGGCGCTGGTCACCAAGAAGGACCCGCTCGAATATCTGCGCAAGTTGCGCTTCCACCGGCAGATCGCCAACGCCGCGGAATACGGACTCTCGGCATGAAGCACGTCGATATCTACACCGACGGCGCCTGCTCCGGAAATCCCGGCCCCGGCGGCTGGGGCGCGGTGCTGCGCTACGGCGAAGTCGAAAAGGAACTGTCGGGCGGTGAGGCGGAGACGACCAACAACCGCATGGAGCTGCTGGCCGCCATCTCGGCGCTGACGGCGCTGAAGAGCGCGTGTGAGGTCGACCTCCACACCGACAGCAAATACGTAATGGACGGCATCTCCAAGTGGATCTTCGGCTGGAAGAAAAACGGCTGGAAGACCGCCGACAAGAAGCCGGTAAAGAACGGCGAACTTTGGCAGGCGCTAGACGCCGCCAACCAGCGCCACAAGGTCAAGTGGCACTGGGTCAAGGGCCACGCCGGCCATCCGGAAAACGAGCGCGCCGACGAGCTCGCCCGCAAGGGCATGGAGCCGTTCAAGAAGCGCTAGACTTGGTGCTCGGAATGGTGCGGAAACAAGGACATCGCGCGTTTCCCTGAATCTGCAAGGAAACGTTCGGCGTAGATCGGGGAGGGATGTGATGCGGATTGTCTCGCTGAATGCATGGGGCGGAAAGCTGCATCCGCCGCTCATTCCCTACCTCGCCGAGATCGACGCCGATGTTCTCTGCCTGCAGGAAATCACGCGCTCGGTAACCGTTTCCAGTGACTGGCTGGTCTACCGCGACCGCAGTCATATCCTGCCGCAACGCGCCAATCTGTTTGCCGAGATCAAGGCGATCCTTCCCGCCCATGATGCCCTCTACGCGCCGACCGCAAGGGGCGAACTTTTCGAAGGCGAGACCTCTGTCGTGTCGGAATTCGGGCTTGCAACCTTCGTGCGCCAATCGCATCCGGTCATTGGCCAGGCGATGGACTTCGTACACGGCGACTTCTCGAGCGATGGCTATGGCGCACACCCCCGCGCGCGCAACGCGCAGTGCCTTCGCCTGTTCGATTATCGCGCCAATCGTCCGATTACCATCGCCCAACTGCATGGCCTACGCGACCTTGCCGGCAAGGGCGACACGCCAGCGCGTCGCGGCCAGGCGGATGTCTTGGTCGCTCTCATCCGCCGCATATGGCGCGAGGGCGAGCCGCTCGTCGTCTGCGGCGACTTCAATGTGCTTCCTGACAGCCTCATGTTCGACGCGCTTGCCGAACTCGGTCTCACCGACCTCGTGACCTCGCGCGGCCATAAGGATACTCGAACCTCGCACTACACCAAGGAAGGCCGCTACGCCGACTACATGTTGGTCACGGCAAATGTTGACGTCGTGGGGTTCGACGTCGTTGAACAGCCCGAGGTGTCCGACCATCGGGCTCTCTTGCTGGATATCGCGTAGGAATTTTGGGGTGGCGCAACGGATGCGGAATGCACCCGCTGCGCCGAGCCTCGGGAGGCTTGTTGATTACGCCGCCTTGGCGACTTCGCCGTGCGGGTCGAGCACGAACTTCATCGCAGCACCATGGTCGAAGCTTTCGTAGCCCTGTACCGCATCTTCAAGCGGGATGACCTTGGCGTTGACGATATCGGCGATCGGCAACCGGTCATGCAGGATCGCCTGCATGAGCTGGCGGTTATACTTCAGCACCGGCGTCTGGCCCGTATGGAAGGACTGCGCCTTTGCCCAGCCGAGGCCGAAGCGGAGCGACAGGTTGCCGTGCTTGGCGGCGTTGTCGACGGCGCCCGGATCTTCGGTCACGTAGAGGCCGGGAATGCCGATCGAGCCGGCCGCGCGGGTGATTTCCATCATCTGGTTCAGAACGATCGCCGGTTGCTCGCCGCCCGAATGCCCGCGTGCCTCGAAGCCGACGGCGTCGATGGCGCTGTCCACTTCGTTAGTGCCGGTCACCTGCGCGATCATGTCGCCGAGCCGGTCGCTCTTCGACAGGTCGATCGGCTCGAAGCCGACCTTGGCGGCATGGGCAAGGCGATCCTTGTTGAAGTCGCCGATCATCACGACGGCAGCCCCGAGGATGCGGGCGGATGCAGCCGCCGCAAGCCCGACCGGACCGGCGCCGGCGACATAGACGGTGGATCCGACGCCGACACCGGCGCGCACCGCACCGTGGAAACCGGTCGGCAGGATGTCGGAGAGCATGGTCAGATCGCGGATCTTTTCCATCGCGCGGTCGCGGTTCGGGAATTTCAAGAGATTGAAATCGGCATACGGAATGGTCACGTAGCGGGCCTGCCCGCCGATCCAGCCGCCCATGTCGACGTAGCCGTAGGCGCCGCCGGCGCGCGACGGGTTGACCGTCAGGCAGACGCCCGTGTCCTGCGATTTGCAGCAGCGGCAGCGGCCGCAGGCGACGTTGAACGGAACGGAGACGAGATCACCGATCTGCAGCATCTCGACATCGACACCCTTCTCGATCACCTCGCCCGTGATTTCGTGGCCAAGAACAAGGCCTGGCATCGCGGTAGTGCGGCCGCGAACCATATGCTGGTCCGATCCGCAGATGTTGGTGGAGATCACTTTCAGGATGACACCGTGCTCGATCTTGCGGCCATCGGGTGCCTCAAGTTTCGGATCGTCGATGTCGTGGATTTCGACCTTGCCGGGCCGCATGTAGACGACGCCTCGGTTCTTGCTCATTTCCATCTCCTCCGTTGAAAATGCTGCCTCGTGCGGGGCTCCTCTTCCCCGCGCACTGGATACCGACAGATTAGACGAGAATGTAAGACGCGCCGTTCCGTTTACGACGGTTTAGGGCGTCGAATTGGTCACGTCTCGCACGCCGGTCTTGCCGTGGCCATTCAGATGGGGATCTCTGCAAAACGGCACATCCTTGTCACTTGCCCCCGCGACGTTTCTCCTTATGCTCGCCTGAAAACGGATCCGGGAGGTCACCACATGATCCTGCACTGCGTGCTGATGCGGCTTAAGGCTGCCATGACAGGGGAAGAGAAGCAGTCCTTGTTTGACGCGATCGTCGCATTGAAGCAGGTGATCCCCGGCATCATCGACATCAAGTATGGCCCGAATGTCTCGCCCGAGGGGCTACATGCGGGCTACGTCGATGGTTTTGCCGTCACCTTTGAAAGCGCGGAAGCGCGCGACGTCTACCTCGTGCATCCCGAGCACGTCGGCGTCGGCGAGCGCATCGTGTCCTCGACCGACGGCGGCTTGGGCGGCCTGATCGTCTTCGATCTCAACTATTGAGGCCGGGCCGCGCCTTGGCGCGACCCAGCCGTCGCCGTCAGCTAGCTTTCGCCATCGCCGCCACGAGCTGGTCGACGTTGTAACGCAACATCTTCTCGTAGGTCGGAGCCGGCCCCTTGGTGTCGGAAAGAGACTCGACGTAAAGCTCGCCGCCGGGCTCTGCCCCCGTCGCCTTCGCGATCTGCCTGACGAGGCGCGGATCGTTGGAATTCTCGATGAAGTACGTCTTCACGTGCTCGGCCTTGATCTGCTCGATCAGCTTGGCGACATCGGCGGCGGAGGCTTCGCTCTCTGTCGAGACGCCGACCGGAGCGAGGAACTGCACGCCATATTCACGGCCGAAATAACCGAAGGCGTCGTGGCTGGTCAGGACCTTGCGATGGTCCTCAGGGATTTTGGCAAGCTCCGAGTGCGCGTAGGCATCGAGCGCATCAAGCTTCTTCAAATAGACTTCGGCGTTGGTCTTGAACGCCGCAGCATCGGCCGGCGCGGCCTTCGCAAGCGCCCCTTCGATGTTGGCGACCCAGACCTTGACGTTGACCGGGCTGTTCCAGACATGCGGGTCGGTGACCGTCTGCCCATCCTCTTCCATGGTGCGGAACTTGATCCCTTCCGAGACGACGACCGGTTTGCCCTTGTAGCCCGAGGCGCTGATCAGGCGGTCCATCCAACCCTCCAGACCCTCACCGCTGACGAAGGCAACCTGTGCAGCGTTGAGGTTCTTCGCGTCGCTTGGTGATGGTTCAAACTCATGGGGGTCGCCGTTCGGGCCGACGAGGCTTGTGACCGTGACGCGGTCGCCGCCGATCTGGCGGACGACGTCGGCAAGCACGGTGAACGATGCGACCACCTTGAGGGTTGCGGCAGAAGCCGACGTCGTCGAAAGCGCGACGAGTGCGGGAAGCATCATTGAGAAAAGCAGTCTGCGGGAAATCATTGGGGGTCTCCGGTTGTCAGCCCTTCAGATGCGGGCGAGGAAGATACCGCCGGGCAAGGCCCGACGGGGCAAGGAAGATCGAAATGGCGTAAAGCAGCGCCGCCGTCATGATGATCGTCGGTCCGGAGGCGAGTTCGAGATGGTAGGAGGCGATGAGCCCGAGATAGCCGGAGGCTGTGGCACTCGCCGCCGCGATTGCCATCATCGACGGGAGGCTAGGCGACCAGAGCTGCGCGATAGCGGCCGGCAGCATCATAAGGCCGACCGCCATCAACGTTCCCAGGGCCAGGAAGCTCGCGACCAGATTGAGTACGACCAGCAGCAGGAAGATAAAGTGATAGATCGGTCCGCGTCCGCCGATGGCTCGGAGAAAGCCGGGATCGAAGCATTCCGCGACCAGCGGCCGGTAGATGATCGCAAGCGTTGCCAGCGTCGCCGTGCTGATCGCGCCGATCTCGTAAAGGGCGGATGCATCGATCGCGAGGATGGTGCCGAAGAGAACGTGCAACAGGTCGATATTCGAACCGCGCAG
This sequence comes from Rhizobium sp. RHZ02, assembly GCF_014851575.1. Taxonomy (NCBI): domain Bacteria; kingdom Pseudomonadati; phylum Pseudomonadota; class Alphaproteobacteria; order Hyphomicrobiales; family Rhizobiaceae; genus Rhizobium; species Rhizobium sp. RHZ02. The sequence continues at coordinate 32,135 of NZ_JACUZX010000015.1, read as the reverse complement.
CGAAACGATGAGCACGCCGAGCGCCAGCGAGGAGAGGTAGAAGCTGGCGAAGCTCGCATCCTCCTGTAAGGAGGTCGCGCGGCTGACCATGCCCGACAAAAGTGCAACTGAAAGCCCGGCAACGAGCCCGCCCAATCCCATTGCCGTAAGCGAGAGCGAACCGGCAATAAGATAGCCGATGGCGGCGCCGGGGAGAACGGCATGGCTCATGGCATCGCCGACGAGGCTCATTCGCCGCAGCATCAGGAACACACCGATCGGCCCGGAGCCAAGCCCCAGGCACAGGCAGGCGACGAGCGCGCGGCGCATGAAGCCATAATCCGCGAAGGGCGCGAGGAGGAGATCGTAGGCGGTCATCTGGCGGGCTCGCAAATGCCGGCGCTCTCGTCCCATCGCTCGGCCATCGCCCGCGCTTTGCGAAGGTTCGCCTCGGACATGACATCCGCCGTTGCGCCCCAGCCGATGACGTCGCGCGCAAGCAGGAGTGTCTGCGGAAAGTGGGCGCGGACCTGCGCGAAATCGTGAAGGACAGCAAGCACCGTTCGGCCTTCGCCATGCCAGTTGGCAACGATATCCAGAAGATCCCGCGTGGTGCGGCCATCGATAGCCGTGAACGGCTCGTCGAGAAGGATGACATTCGCATCCTGCAGCAGCAGCCTTGCAAAGAGCACGCGCTGAAACTGGCCAGCCGACAGCGATCCGATGCCGCGCCGTTCGAAGCCTCCCAGCCCAACTGCCTCCAGTGCGTCGTGCGCTTTCTGCCACTCCGCTGATGCAATGTGCCCTAAGGCCCCAGACTGTCGCCAGGCTCCCAGCAGAACCGTGTCGAGTACCGAGATAGGAAAGCGGCGGTTGATGTTGGCTGCCTGTGGCAGATAGCCGAAATCCGTGCTCTTCAGCCGGTGCCTTATCATGCCGGAGGAGGGACGGAGTTCTCCGATAATCGCCTTCAGCAGGCTCGATTTGCCGGCTCCGTTTGGGCCGGCGATCGCCGTCAGGCTTCCGGCCGCGATGGTTCCGGTCACATGATGCACGGCTGGATGCCGCTGATAGGCGACCGTCAGATCTTCAAGCTCGATCGCAATGGCGCTCATGGCAGCAGCGTCGCCCAATGGATTGCCGCCCAGAGCGGGATGCCGATCAAGGCAACATAGAAGACGCGACGGCCGGCAGAGAGCGCCATCAGGCCTGAAGAATGTCGAAGCTCCCAAAAAGTCATAGCAACACCAAAATGTAATAACATTACAGTTATGTTATAACAAATGAGGCAAAAAAGTGGCGTGCTGTGAACTTTGACGACGAAACACAAAAGCGGCCGCATGGGCCGCTTTCAGTTTGGGTGAGGCTCGAAGCCTTACAGCTGTTCCAGCATCCTGGCGGCGCCGGAAACCGTAGCCTGACCTGGGCTTTCTTCGACGTTCAGTGATTTCACGACGCCGTCTTCGACGAGCATCGAGTAACGCTTCGAGCGAACGCCGAGACCGCCTGCCGAGAGATCGGTGTCGAGGCCAAGCGCCTTGGTAAAGCCCGCGTCCCAGTCGGCGAGGAAGTGGATCTTGCCCATGCCGCCGGAAGACTGGGCCCAGGCACCCATCACGTGCCAATCGTTGACGGCGACGACGGCGATGTCATCGACGCCTTTGGAAAGGATGGTGTCGCGGTTCTCGAGATAACCCGGCAGGTGGTTCAGCGAGCAGGTGGGCGTGAACGCACCGGGGACCGCAAAGAGAACAACGCGCTTGCCGTTGAAAAGCTGCTCCGTCGAAATTTCGACCGGGCCATCCGACGTCTTTTCCTTGAAAGTGGCCGCAGGAAGCTTGTCGCCGATTGCGATGGTCATGGACGTCTCCTTGTCATATGGCGGCACTAATGCCGCGATTTTGGCGCGACTATAGAACGCGATCACTCAAAGGCAAGCGGTGTCTCGATGGCGCGCGAGCCGTCGATGACAAGAGCACTCCATGTCTTTCCGCTGAGGTCATATGCCTTGGGAAGCTTGTCCACGGACAGCGTCGTCGTGAAGTTGCGACCGTCGCGATGGGTTGCCGTCTGTTTGGTAAAGACGCGCCCGCTCGGGCCTGTGACGATCACCTCAGGCGCGCTCTCGCCACTCTCCGGCAGGGTAATGCTGAGGGAAAGTTGCTTCATGTCGGCCGACAGCGCGTGGTCGTCGACTTTGAATGCGGAGGAGGCGGCTTGTGGCAAGGCTGCCTCGGCATCCCTGAGAATAGCCTCTTCGGCCGGCCGCGACTGGGCCAATGGTCTAAAGGTCAGCGATAGCTCTGCCTGGAAGGGGATGCAGATTTCCTTGCAGATGCCGATAAAGGCGTTTGCCTTGAGCTCATGAAGAGCAGGGTCTTTCGCCGTCAGTTGCAGCGGGAAGGTGACAGGCGCGTCGTAGGCAACCTCATCGATCTTGTCGGCGACAATGTGCTTTGGGACGGGGTAGCTCATCTTGTCGAGCGACACGCCTTCGGAGGAGAGAGTGACTTGAGGCGGGATGCCGCTGTTGCCCGGTTCGCGCCAATAGGTGATCCAGCCTGGCTTCGGCTCGATCTGCAATCCGGCGCGAATATTTCCGTTTGCATCGGGCGGAAGCGCGATCAGGCGCATCCGACCGCCCTCGTTGTCGGCCCAGGCGCTCATCTCCGCCCTGGCGGGCTGAGAAAACTGCAGCACGGCGACGAACAGGCACAGGGCGGAACCGCATTGGCGGATGGTGAGTGAAATAGTCTGCATGGATCAATGATGTATTGAAAATCCCTATGCTCGGCTAGAACTCGCGTACATTTAAGTTTTCATTTTCAGTTGATTGATCCGTGACATTGGCTCATGCTCATGGTGTCGGGGCCTAGCGCGGTCTGGCAGAAGGAGGAGTGATGTCCTTGGCGACCGTGAAAAACAAAAGAGAACGCGGCTTCTTCGATGGCCAGTTTCTCATTGCCATGCCGGGCATGGAGGATCGCAATTTCGCCCGCACGGTGATCTACATCTGCGCCCATTCGGATGCCGGCGCGATGGGGTTCGTGATCAACCGCCCGCAAGAGCTGACCTTTACTGACGTTCTCCTGCATCTCGAAATGATCAAGGACGAAGAAGCTATCCTCCTTCCTCAGCATGATTGCCCGATCCAGACGGGTGGGCCCGTGGAAAGCGGCCGCGGCTTCGTGCTGCACTCCGATGACTATCTCTGCGAATCCAGCATTCCCGTCAGTGACGATATCTGCATGACGGCAACGCTCGACATCATCCGCGCCATTTCCAATGGCAAGGGACCGAAGCGGGCGACCATGCTGCTCGGCTATGCCGGCTGGGGTGCGGGACAGCTGGAAGCCGAAGTCGGCAACAATGGCTGGCTCACATGCGCGGCGAATGAGGAGCTGATCTTCGATCGCAGCCTCGACGACAAGTACGAGCGAGCACTGGCAGCAATGGGTATCAATGCCGCCATGCTTTCAGCCGAAGCCGGCCACGCCTGATCGGCGGAACGATCTGCAAAAAAAGCGCGTTCTCTGCTGGCGCGGGCAATAAGGCCCAGTCAGGAGAAGCAGGTTGATGGAAACCACGACCGGAAATTGCCCGCCGTCCATGTTGCACGATGGGTTTTTGATCCCTATCCCGAGGGAGGCGCGCGTTGAGGCTCTTTGTATGTGACAACTGCGACCAGGTTGTTCATTTCGACAATCGCCAGTGTGTTCGGTGCGGTCATCGCCTTGGCTTCGTGTCGAATAGTCTGCGCATGCATGCAGTTCAGCAGCAGGACGGCGATGTCTGGCAATACGTGGCTCAGCCGGATCTGATGCGCTTCTGTGCCAATGCCGGCCTCGACGTCTGCAACTGGCTGGTGGAGGACGGAGACGCGGGGGATTACTGCGTCGCCTGCCGGCATAACAGGCTTGTGCCGAATTCAGCGACGCAGGATGGCGTCGATCGGTGGCGCCGCATCAGCCAGGCACAGCGGCACCTCTTCTACTCCCTCTTGCGTTGGCGGCTGCCGCACCCGGACCGCACGCAGGATCCCGTAGGCGGCCTGGTTTTCGACTTCCTCGAAGACACCGTCAAGGAAGACGGCAGCGTCGTGCCAGCGATGACGGGACACGAGGAGGGCCTTATCGCAATTCGGGCCGCCGAGGCCGACGACGTCACGCGCGAACAGGCTCGCACCTCGATGAACGAACCTTACCGGACGCTGCTCGGTCATTTCCGCCACGAGACGGGTCATTTCATCTGGAACCGCCTCGTGCGCGATAGGAACGCCTTCGATGGATTCCGAGCGGTGTTCGGCGATGAGCGCAAAGACTACAGCGATGCCCTTGCACGGCACTACGCGAATGGCGCTCCGCCCGGCTGGCAAGAGAGTTTCGTCAGTGCTTATGCCAGCGTTCATCCCTGGGAGGACTTCGCTGAGTGTTTTGCTCATTACCTTCACATTGTCGATACCTTGGAGACCGCTCGCGCCTTCGGCGTTGCAATTGATCCCCGCGGTCACGAAGAGATGGCGGCCGAGGTGGATTTCGACCCCTACAGGGCAGCAAGTGCCGATCAGCTTGTCGACGAGTGGGTGCCGCTCAGCGTTGCGATCAACTCGATACAGCGCAGCATGGGACAGCCCGATTCCTATCCGTTCGTGCTCTCAGCGCCGGTGGTCACCAAGCTTGAATACATGCATCAGCTGATAGCGGGAGCCGCTGCGCCGCAATAGGGAGCGGCATAGCTTGGGTCGCGGGTCGGCTAGGCGCGCTTCGTCAGCGGGAACCGCTCCTTCAGCAGCCGCAAGACGGACTCCGATGCCATCGGCGGTCCGAACAGATAGCTTTGCCCGAAGGTGCAGCCCATCTTGGCGAGTTCCATCGCATCCTCGTTGGACTCGATCCCCTCGGCAACGACCTTCATATCCAGTTCGCGCGCCATGGCGATCACGGAGCGAATCACGGTCGCCTTCTTGTCGCTAGTGTCGCACACCATCGTCTTGTCGAGCTTGATCGTGTCGAACGGGAAGCGCGTCAGATAGGCAAGCGACGAATAGCCGGATCCGAAATCATCCAGAGCAAGGCCAAGGCCCATTTCGCGCAGCTTCTCGAGAACGAGGCGCGCCTGTTCCGGGTTCTCCATGACCATGGATTCCGTCAGCTCGAGTTTCAGGCGTGACGGATCGCAATGGGTCTTCGCCAGCACCGAGCGGACGTCGTCGAAAAGCTCGTTGTTAAGCAGCTGCGCACTGGAGAGGTTGATCGAGACGAAGATCGGCAGTTCGCCCGTCTGGTTCTCCCAGCCCATCAGGTCGTTCGTCGCCTGCTCCAGCGCAAAGCGGCCGAGCATGTCGATAATGTCGGATGCCTCCGCGATCGGTATGAACTCCGAAGGCGGAATGCTGCCGCGTTTCGGATGGTCCCATCGCATCAAAGCTTCGAAGCCGGCGATCTCCACGTCTTCAAGCCCTGCGATCGGCTGGTAGACCATCGACAGTTCCTTGCGCTCGATGGCGCGGCGCAGGTCGGATTCGAGCTGCAGCCGGTCGGCGCCGAAATCGCGGAAGGCGGGCTGGAACGGCTCGACGCGATTGCCGCCGGCGCGCTTTGCCCGGTACATCGCGAGCTCCGCGTCGCTGAGCATGCCCGCAGCACTTTCCTGCTGATCGACGAAGGAGGCCAGCCCGATCGACGCCGTCAGGATGATCTCGCGATTGGAGAAGTTGATCGGCACCATGATCGCCTTGCTGATCGCATCGGCAAAATCGGCCACCTTCGTCGGATCGCGTTCGGACGTCAGGATGAGACCGAACTGATCGCCGGAGAGGCGCGCGAGCGTATCCTGCGGCTTGAGGAGGCGGCGCAGGCGGCGCGTGAGCGCGATCAGGATATTGTCGCCGGCGGCGATCCCGAGCGTATCGTTCACCAGCTTATAGCGGTCGATATCGATCACCATCACCGTCGGGCGCAGCGTCTCGCCACCGGGCGCCAATGCCAGCACGGCCTGCAGGCGATCGAGGAACAGCTGGCGGTTCGGCAAGCCGGTTAGGTTGTCGTGCAGTGCGTCGTGGAGCAGCCGCTCGACGGAGTTCTTCTGTTCGGTGACGTCGATGATGGTGCCGACGCAGCGGATGATCTCACCGTTCGAGCCAAGCACAGGCCGCGCGCGGATGAGAAGCCAGTGGAAATGACCGTCTTCCGCGCGGATGCGGAACTCGTGGTTTAGTCGCCCGCGGCGATGTTCAAGGAGCACATCAAGCGTCGCGCGGAAGCGGTCGCGATCGTCGGGATGCAGCCGCGGCAGCCAATTGCGCGCGGCGCCATGCATAGCGCCGGGCGGGAGGCCGAGCTTGACGGAGACATCGGGTATCGTGACGATACGATCGCGCGCCACATCCCAGTCCCAAACCGTATCACCCGAGCCCGTTAGAGCCAGCGATTGACGCTCGAGATCGGAAAACAGCCCTTGCTGGAACGCGCCGCCAGCAAAGGCGTGCTGCATCACGGTAAAGCCGATCAGCAGGACGATGAGAACAAGGCCGCCGCCGAGTGCGGGCTGGATGATGTCGTTATCGAGCCGGCCGGTAATCGTCAGCCATGCACCGAAGATCCAGACAAGGATCAAGGCCCAGGCCGGGACCAGCAGGATCGCGCGGTCATAGCGGTTGAGCCCGAGGTAGACGATCAGCAGAAGGCCCATCGTCGCGGTCAGCGCGAAGGAGAGGCGCGCGATGCCTGCGGCAATTGCCGGGTCGTAGATCGCGACGCCGAAAAGCAACGCCAGGCCGAGCACCCAGGCGAGCGTCACGTAGCCGAGGTGCGTGTGCCACCGGTTGAGGTTGAGATAGGTGAACAGAAAGATGACGAAGCTGGAGGCAAGGGCGACTTCCGCACAGGCGCGCCATATTCGCTGGTCGGTCGACGCAATGCTGATCAGTTTACCGAGAAAGCCGAAGTCGACGCAAATGTAGCCGAGGACGGCCCAGGCGAGTGCCGCCGTTGCCGGCAGCATCGACGTGCCCTTGACGACGAAAAGGATAGTCAGGAACACCGCCAGCAGGCCCGCAATGCCGAGCACGATGCCGCGATAGAGCGTGAACGCGTTGATCGTGTCCTTGTAGGCGTCGGGTTCCCAGAGGTAGATCTGCGGCAGCTCCGGCGTCGTCAGCTCAGCAACGAAGGTGATGACGGCGCCGGGGTTGAGCGTGATGCGAAACACGTCCGCCTCGTCGCTCGGCTGCCGGTCGAGCGCAAAGCCTTCGCTCGGCGTAATGGCGATAACGCGCTGCGAACCGAGGTCCGGCCAGAAAAGCTTGGAATTCACGAGGCGGAAGTGGGGGGCCACGATCACGCGCTCAAGCTGCTCGTCGGAGACGTTGGCAAGCGCGAAGACGGCCCAGTCGCCCTGGTGGTTGTCGGAGCTGGCACGTACCTCAATACGGCGACGGATACCGTCGGCACCGGCAGCGGTCGAGACCTGAAAGGCTTCGCCCTGGTTGGCGTAGATCTCCGTCGTGGCAGTCAGGTCGAGTGCCGTGTCGTCGCGGGAAATCTTGACCGGTTCGGCGGCCTGAACGTGGCCAGCCACTAGCAGGATGGCTGACAGCAAGAGAGCTGCGATCACCGCGATCGATCGCCTGGCCGGTGATGAGAGCAGCATGCGGTTGTTGGTCATCGGCTGTCGGTTATCCTGCCTTTATCCGTGTCGGTGGCGAGCAATGAGAACATTACATGGTCGTGCCAATGACCGTTGATTTTCAAGTATCCGCGCAGATAGCCTTCCCGCTGAAACCCGGCTTTTTCAAGCAGGCGGATGCTCCGAGCATTGTCTGGAATACAGGCTGCTTCGATACGGTGCAACTCAAGCCCTGCGAAGATGTAGGGTATAACCAATTGAAGTGCGGCGAACATATGACCCTGACCGGCATAAGCCTCGCCCATCCAGTAGCCGATCATGCAGCTTTGTGCCGCCCCGCGCCTGATGTAGCCGATCGTGATGCCGCCGAGCAGCGTCATGCCCTGTTTGTGAAACAGAAGGAGCGGAATGGCCTGGCCGGAAGCGTACTCCTGCTTGCCGCGGATGACACGGGCGCGATAGGAGCCCTCCGTCAGCTCGTCGCGGCGCCATGTCGGCTCCCACGGTTCCAAGAACTGCCGGCTCGCCGCCCGCAGCTTGTGCCACTGGTTGAAATCCTGGTAGCGCGGCAGGCGCAGCACATAGTGCTCGTTCTCGAGCTCGACCGAATCCGGCTGCCGCGACAGAAACCGAAAAACCGATTTTGGCATCGATCACTCCCGGCAGGATGGATCTGGGATCAGACGAGGGCTTGCTTGCCCTGGTGATCGGGCGAGGAAAGAGACGCGGTAATATCCTCCATCGGGGCCAGATGTTCGAGCGGTCCAATGGCCGAGAGCGTCGGCACGGTATCGAAGAACAGGCGTCCCGCAAGGTCCGTAAGGCGCTCGACCGTGATCCCTTCGAGGCGTTCCATCATCTCCTGGTTGGAGATGGGGCGGCCGTAGAGCATCATCTGCCTTGCGATCTGGCCGGCGCGGGCGGCGGGGCTTTCCTGGCCCATCAGCAGCTGGGCGCGGATCTGGGCGCGGGCGCGTTCGATTTCCTTCTGTTCGATCGTCGCCGCCGACTTGTGCAGTTCGTTAATGATAACAGGCACCAGCTCCGGCAGGTTCTCGCCACCGGTGGCGGCATGGATGCCGAAGATCCCGGTATCGGAGAAACCCCAGTGGAAGGCGTAGATGGAATAGCAGAGGCCGCGGATCTCGCGCACCTCCTGGAACAGCCGGGATGACATGCCGCCGCCGAGGATGTTGGCGAGGATCTGCGAACAGTAGAAGTCGCGGGCGTGATAGGCCTTGCCTTCGAAGCCGAGCAGGATCTGCGCATCCATCAGGTCGCGCGTCTCGCGGATATTGCCGCCGATGTATTTTGCAGGCTCCATGACGGGCGTCGCCGATGGCGAGGTGGGAAGGCTCGCGAAGCGCTCCTCGACCATGCGAGCGAACTCGTCGTGCCGGACGGCGCCGGTCGCAACGACGAACATCCGGTCGGTCGTGTAATTGCGGCTGAGATAGCCGCGGATCTGCTGCGGCGTGAACGACACCACGGTCTGCGGCGTGCCGAGGATCGCCCGGCCGAGGGTCTGGTCGCGATAGGCGGTCTCGGAAAACTTGTCGAAAACGACGTCGTCAGGCGTGTCGTTTGCCGCGTTGATTTCCTGCAGGATGACCTGTTTCTCACGCTCGAGTTCTTCCTCCTCGAAGGCGGACTCCGTAAGGATATCGGCCAGAATGTCGACCGCGAGCGGGACATGATCCTTAAGCACGCGGGCATAGTAGGAGGTCGTTTCGGTGGATGTTGCGGCATTGACCTCGCCGCCGACATCCTCGATTTCTTCAGCGATTTCGCGCGCGCTGCGGCGTGCCGTGCCCTTGAAGGCCATGTGCTCGAGCAGGTGAGCGATGCCATGCTCGTCTGTCGTCTCGTTGCGCGATCCTGATTTGATCCAAACTCCCAGCGCAACGCTTTCCAGATGCGGCATGGTCTGTGTGACTACTGTCAGCCCGGATTTGAGCCGGGTGCACTCAACTGTCATTGGCTATCTTTCTGCGCCTGCGTTACTTAGGCCCGAGTATGCTCGCCGATGAAGGTCTCAATGGCTTTGAGCTCAGGCTTCACAATCTGAAAGCGCTCCTCCTTGTGCATCAGATCAGCAAGCCACGTCGGAAGCGCGGGGTCAATACCGGAGGCCGATTTTACGGCGGCGGGGAATTTTGCCGGGTGTGCGGTGGCGAGCGTCACCATCGGCGCGTTCGGCTTCTCGTGTTTACCTGCAACGAAGACGCCGATTGCCGAATGCGGATCGAGAAGATAGCCGGTGTCGGCATGGGTTTTCTTGATCGTCAGGGCGACCTGCTTTTCGCTGGCGCGCCCGGCGCGGAAGTCCTTTTTGATGAAGGCGAGGGCGTCCTTTGCAATCTCGAAGCCGTTGGACTGCTTGAGGCTGTTCATCGCCGCACGAACCTTCGATGCGTCGCGATCATAGGCCTCGAACAGCAGCCGCTCGAAGTTCGAGGAGATCTGGATGTCCATCGACGGCGAAGTCGTCGCTTTCACGGTTTTCATCTCGTAGCGGCCGGTCTTGAGCGTGCGGTCGAGGATATCATTCTCGTTGGTGGCGACCACCAGCTTGCCGATCGGCAGGCCCATGCGCTTGGCGCAGTAACCGGCAAAGATGTCGCCGAAATTGCCCGTCGGCACGGTAAACGAAATCTTACGGTCCGGTCCGCCAAGCGCGATCGACGTCGTGAAGTAGTAGACGATCTGGGCCATGATGCGGGCCCAGTTGATCGAGTTGACGCCGGAGAGTTTAACGCGGTCGCGGAAAGGTGCATCGTTGAACATTGCTTTGACGAGGTTCTGGCAGTCGTCGAAATTGCCTTCGACGGCAAGCGCGTGAACGTTGGAGGCCGTGGAGGTCGTCATCTGGCGCTGCTGCACCGGCGAGACCTTGCCGTTCGGGAAGAGGATGAATATGTCGGTGCGTTCGCGACCGGCAAATGCGTCGATCGCCGCGCCGCCAGTGTCGCCGGAAGTGGCGCCGACAATGGTCGCGCGCTCGCCACGCTTCTCCAGGGCATGGTCCATCAGCCGGGCAAGCAGCTGCATCGCGACATCCTTGAACGCCAGCGTCGTGCCGTGGAACAGCTCCATGACGAAGCTGTTCGGGCCGGTCTGGACGAGCGGGGCGATCGCAGGGTGACGGAAGGTACCATAAGCCTCGTCGATCATGGAGCGGAACGTCTCGTCGGGAATCTCGCCGTTGGTGAAAGGCGAAAGGATCGTAAAGGCGACCTCCTGGTAGCTCTTGCCCCGAAGCGCGCGGATTTCCTTTTTCGTGAAATGCGGCCACTTACGCGGCACGTAGAGACCGCCGTCGCGCGCCAGGCCGGCCAGCAAAGCATCACAAAAACCGAGGGGAGGGGCTTCGCCGCGGGTCGAGATATAATCCACTGTCGTCATCCTTGATGTGCCGGCCGGAGGAAATCCGGGTTGGAGGGGAAGTCTGCCTGTCGCCGCATCTCGCTTGCCCTGCCGGCGGTGGCCCGCGATCCCGAAATGTGCATCAAAACGGTTCTTACCCAATCGATTTTTGTTTGCGCCGCTGATATAGACCATCGCAAACTGTCACGAAAGGCCTGCCATCAAGTGATTGGGCCTGCCAAAAAACTTTGTGAAGAGGGTGGAATAATCGTGCTTGGCAAGGTCTCGCGTCTCATCGTTTCGGCTTCTTTTGCGGCAATTCTTGCCGGCTGCAACTCGCTCGGTGTGGGCGGGGGAGACAGCGCAACAGCACCGGCCCAGCCGAATGGCAATGCGCAGATCATGCCGATGGCGCCGGCCAATCCCTCGTCCAATAACGCATCGATCGGCACCGCCAAGACCGCGTCGGGCAACACTGCCCCTGTCGTCCAGGGAGCATGCCCGCAGATCTTCATGAAGGACAAGGACGCGATCTTCCGCACCTATGCCGGCGGCGCCAAGACCGGCGATGCGGACAAACTCGCCTTCCAGGCATCGATCGGTGACTATACGCGCCAGTGCAGCCTGAACGATGCAAACCTGACGATGACTGTTGTCGCCCAGCTTCGGGTTCTCGCCGGCCCGAACGGTTCGCCCGGTAAGGTCACGCTCCCGGTTCGCATCACGGTCTTTGACGGCGAGGATGCGCTTTATTCCGAAGTAACGAATTTCCCGGTCGAGGTCGGCTCCGGAGCCACCCAGGCGCTGTTCCGCAAGGACGGTATCAAGCTTCCGGTCGGTTCCGGCTCAATGGTGCGCGTGAACATCGGTTTCGACCAGGGGCCGGTTTCGACGAAAAAGAAGAAGGCCTGAGGAACGTTTCCGTATCGCTAAGCTGATCGGCGCGGGGAGAGCAGATCGCTTGAAAATCGGCATCGTATTGAATCCGGCGTCGGGTCGACGCGGAAAGAAGCTGTTCTGGTCGGCGCTGCGGCGCGCCATAGAGGCGAGATTTACCAATCTCAGCCTGCGTGAAACCAAGGGGCACGGCGATGCCGAACGGTTCGGGCGCGAACTGGCGGATGACGGCGCCGATCTGGTGATCGCCGTCGGTGGCGACGGGACGATCGGCGAAGTGGCCGGCGGCATTTTGAAGTCGCATCGGCCGGGCACGGCCTTCTCCTTTATTGCAACCGGCACCGGATGCGACTTCGCCCGCAATTTTCCGGTGTCACGCGATCCTGCTACGATCGCCAACCGCCTGACCTCTCCAACGGTACGGCAGATCGATGCCGGATTGCTCACCTGCGACGACGAGGATGGGGACACCGTCAGCCGCCACTTCGCCAACATCGCGAGCTTCGGCGTTTCCGGTCACATCGTGCAGGCCGTCAACGAGGCGCCCAAGGGCAGGCGTCTGCCGGGACCGATGGTCTTCTTCTTCCACAGCCTGCTTCAAATCCTGCGTTACACGCCACGCGACATCCGTCTCAGGCTGGACGGCGAGGATATCTATGAAGGGCCGATCACCGCGGTTGCCGTTGCCAACGGCGCATGGTTCGGCGGCGGCATGAAGGTCGCTCCGGAGGCCGATGTTGCCGATGGCCTGTTCGACGTAATCATCATCCGCGGCGCCGGCAGGCTGAAGGTCCTGACGCTGATGAACAGCATCTACAGCGGCGGTCATCTGAAAAGCCCGCTCGTCAGCATCCATCGCGCAAGGCTCGTCGAGGCTTGGCCGATCGGCAGGGAGCCGGTGCCGATCGACAGCGACGGCGAAGCCCCTGGGCAGCTTCCGGCGCGCTTCGAGATTATGGTCGGTGCGCTAAGCCTGAAAATCTAGCAATTGCAGGATAACAAAGGGACGATCGGCAAGGCCGTGGCTCTCATGCGACGTTCAACCCTTCCAGGCGTGCTTGAATCATCGCCCCGAGATTGGTTTCGTGAAACGTCTCGTAGAATGCCACCGCTTCCGGCGACATGTCGGCCGGGATGGCCACGAAATCCTGAAGTCGAAGGCTCACCAATTTTCCCAATTCCGGGTCTGCGAGTTCAGTCGCGCTTAGGTTTTCGACCCGGGCCGCCAGTGCTCGGAAATAAGACAGGTTGTCGTCAACAGTGGACGGCGAGATCGTCCGTCCATGTGCGGGGATGACGAACTTGGGGTGCAAGTCGCGGATCCGTTCGAGCGATGAACAGATCAGCCGAAGGTCGTCGGAGCTTTTACTCCAGACCTCCGGAATGGGCGTCTCGACGGCGTCGACAGCCAGGCAGACACGGATCTCCGGAATCCAGATGGCAACATGGTCAGGCGTGTGCCCCGGTGTGTGGATGAGCTCCAGAGTGAGGTCGCCGCCATGAAGGGCCATCGAATCTGAAAAGGTGATATCGGGCGCGATGAGTTCGACGTTTCGGAACCGCGGCTCCTCACGCATCTTCTCGTCCAGAACTTGACAGCAGGAAGTGTCGCTCAGACGTGCACGCGCAGCCGTGTGGGCAATGATCGGGGCCTTGCCGGCAATCGCGGCGTTGCCCCAGAAGTGATCCCAGTCCATGTGGGAATTGACAACGATGAGAGGACGAGCGCGCATGTCGTCGTCAAGCAACTCCAATGCCATCCGGCATAACTCAGGCGTTCCGAGAGTGTCGACGAGGACGTTGAATCTCTCTGTGCGGACGAAGACGGCGTCAACCTCTTCGCCCGCCCTGAGGATGGAAATCCGATCGTCGAGTTCGGGATGGGTGCACAGTTCCACGGAAATAGTCATGCGAGACAACCAGCATTCAGACACAGACAGTTACTTTGATAGCTGAATGAGTTCGTTCTGTCGCGATGCTATGCGGGGACCCCGGTCCCCATAGCAAGATCGGTCGCAGAGTTTCGACTCTGCGACCGATCTTGTAGCTGAACTTCAAATGGGGACTGTTCCGGCGGCTGCTGCTCGAGAGTAACCGGAGTTACACTGCGCCTTCCCACTCGGCGAGCGCGGCGACGACGCCGGGCAGATCGTTCATGCGGGAGATGACGGTTTCAGCGCCGGCATCGGTCAGCTTGTCGGCATGTGACGGATAGGTGTGCGAGGCACCGGTAAAGCCGATGACTCGCATGCCTGCTGCGCGTGCGGCGTGGATGCCGTGAACGGAGTCTTCAACCACAACAACACGCTCGGTCGAAACGCCCATCTGCTTGGCGCCGTGCAGGAAGATATCCGGCTTCGGCTTCACGCGATCGGCCCCGAGATCCTTTGCCGAGAAGATGTGGGGCGCGAAGAGGCGCTTCAGGCCAACTTTGCCAAGCATCATGTCGAGGCGCGCGGTGCTGGAGTTGGAGCAGATGCAGCGCTTCAGATTCAGACGCGAAAGAGCGGCTTCGACGCCCGCTATCGCCTGCACGTCTTGCTCCAGGCGCATATCGAGGAGCTTCTCGGACTTGTCGAGCAGCGAGGCTGATATCGGGATGCTGGCCTCGCGCTCGACCTGGAAGAGAATATTCTGCCACGTCATGCCGGCGAAGCGTTCGCCCATTTCCTCGATGCTGATCGGATAGCCTGCTTCGGTGAGAAGCTTGGATTCGACATCCGCAGCGATGATTTCCGAATCGACCAGAACGCCGTCGCAGTCGAAGATAATGAGGTCGAAGCCTTCCATTTACTCACGCCTTGTTTGGGATGATGCCCGTTTACACGATGCCTCGCAGAAGCTCAACCGACAGCGGGGCATGGCTGGATTGCGTGTCGCGGGCGGCTTCGATTTTACGGGTGTTCGCGGCTATTTGGTGGCTGGAAACAGTGCAAGAAACTGCCGTTCGCCTTCCGGGGAAAAGACCACGGAGCGGCTTTCCGCCGTGCGGCGGGCCCAGCCCTTCTCGAGGAAATTCGAAAGCAGGGCCTTGCCGAGGCTGCCGGCGAGGTGCGCCCGCCGTTCACTCCAATCCAGACAGGAGCGGCAGAGCGGCCGACGCGACGATTTCAGGGCGTGGACGTCGATTCCGATAGTTTTGAGCTCGGTTTTGCCGCTCTCCGTCAGGGCAAGACCGTCGCCCATGGCATCGATCGCTCCCTTGGCAATCAGGCTGTCGAGCATGCGAACGCCGTAGTCGCCGGCGAGGTGATCGTAGCAGATGCGGGCCTTGCGCAATGCCGGTTCCTTTGGCCCTGGCTTATGGCGCAGATGGCCGCGCCCTGCCGCAAAGCCCATGATGCTCTCCAGGAACTTGCCGACGCTGTCATCCGCCAGCGTGAAATAGCGATGGCGGCCCTGTTTGCGCTGCACGAGCAGATTGCCCGCTTCCAGCTTGGCAAGGTGCGTGCTCGCCGTCTGCACGGTAACACCGCCCGCCGCTGCAAGCTCGGTCGCCGTCAGCGCCTTGCCGCCCATCAATGCAGTCAGCATGTTGGCGCGGGCGGGGTCGCCGATCAGTGCGCCGATCTGAGCTATATCAGGTCCTTCCTTCATACTTCGATCATAACCGAAGCATCGTCGTCGGACAATGTGCGAAAACTATCTCCAGACAACAAGGAGACCACGATGATTACTTGCTTCATCCGCTACGAGATCGATCCGTTCAAGAAGGAAGCCTTTGCCGAGTATGCCCGCAACTGGGGCCAGGCGATCCCGCGCAACGGTGCAGACCTGATCGGCTATTTCGCACCGCATGAGGGTTCGGCCACGACGGCTTACGGCGTGTACAATATCGAAAGCCTCGTCGCCTACGAGGCCTATCGCGCCCGTCTTGCCGCCGATACGCTCGGCAAGGAAAACTACGAGTTCGCCAAACGCGAACGTTTCATTCTCAAGGAAGATCGTATCTTCCTCAAAAACACTTCCCTTCCTCATGCAAAGCTGGTGATGCCATGATCGCTGTTATCTTCGAAGTCCTGCCCTTCATGGGCGAACGCCACACCTATCTCGATCTCGCCGGCGAGCTTCGCGGTGAACTGGAAAAGATCGACGGCTTCATCTCGATCGAGCGCTTCGAAAGCCTCACCAATCGTGGCAAGCTGCTTTCGCTTTCCTTCTGGCGTGACGAGGAGGCTGTGAAGACGTGGAGAAACCTGGAGGCGCACCGCGCCGCCCAGCACGCCGGCCGCAACGGCGTCTTCGCGGACTATCGGCTGCGCATCGGCCACATCGTCCGCGACTACGGCATGAATGACCGCGGCGAAGCGCCGGCGGATAGCCGCAAGGTGCACGACGTGGCGGCCTAACGAGAGCAGCCGTAAGGGCAGGGGCCGCTGCCCAACTCCTTCGGCGCCAAAGCGCCTGCGACTTATTTTCCCGAAATCGCTCATGCCTTCAGGCTTTGGTAACCAAACTGAGTAACCATAACAGACAGTAAAAAGCGTAATGTGTATGAGCGAGTTTCCAGATGGCGTCAGTATTTCCGCTTGCCGATCTCAAGGCCTCCGCAAAGCCGGACTCCTGGATCGACACGATCATCAAGGGCGATTGCGTTGCTGCCCTTGAAGCCCTGCCGAACCACTCCGTAGACGTAATTTTCGCCGATCCGCCGTACAATCTGCAGCTTGGCGGCACGCTGCATCGTCCCGATCAATCGCTGGTCGATGCCGTCGATGACGAGTGGGATCAGTTCGCGTCGTTCGAAGCCTATGACGCCTTCACCCGCGCCTGGCTGCTCGCGTGCCGCCGTGTCCTGAAGCCGACGGGCACGATCTGGGTGATCGGCTCCTATCACAATATCTTCCGCGTCGGCGCCACGCTGCAGGATCTGAACTTCTGGATCCTGAACGACATCGTTTGGCGCAAGACCAACCCGATGCCGAACTTCAAGGGCCGTCGTTTCCAGAACGCGCACGAGACGATGATCTGGGCGAGCCCGAACGCCAAGGCCAAGGGTTACACCTTCAACTACGACGCCATGAAGGCTGCCAACGACGACGTGCAGATGCGTTCCGACTGGCTGTTTCCGATCTGCAGCGGCAACGAGCGCCTGAAGGGCGACGACGGCAAGAAGGTGCACCCGACGCAGAAGCCGGAAGCGCTGCTTGCTCGCGTCATCATGGCTTCCTCGAAGCCCGGTGACATCATCCTTGACCCGTTCTTCGGCTCCGGCACGACGGGCGCCGTCGCCAAGCGCCTCGGCCGCCACTTCGTCGGCATCGAGCGCGAGCAGGACTACATCGACGCGGCCTCCGCCCGCATCGAAGCGGTGGAGCCGCTGGGCAAGGCTGAACTCACTGTCATGACCGGCAAAAAGCAGGAAGTCCGCGTGGCGTTCAACGTGCTGGTCGAAAGCGGCCTGATCAAGCCCGGCCAGGTGCTGACTGATGCGCGCCGTCGCTACAGTGCGATCGTTCGTGCTGACGGCACGGTCGCCTCCGGTGGCGAGGCCGGCTCCATTCATCGCCTTGGGGCAAAGGTTCAGGGCCTTGATGCATGCAACGGATGGACATTCTGGCACTTCGACGACGGGCAGTCCCTGCGCCCGATCGACGAATTGCGGTCCGTGATCCGCAGTGATCTGGCAAAGGCGGAATGACGCGCGCCTCGACCTGATCGAGACTCCCTTCTTCCGGTGTTTTGTACCTCCAGTTACGGAAGAAGGCCTGGCGCCCGGGATCAACACCCCGGGCGCTCTTCATTTTGGCTCGCGCGGCAGCGCAATTCCGTGTCATGTATCGGCGGCTGATGATCCGAAAGAGGCAAGGACCCCGCCATGTATCTTGCGATCATACTGTTGCTGATGCTTGTCCTGCCGCTGGGTTCGGTTGCCGCCGAAGCCCATTGGAGCGCGGACGCCAACGTCGTCTTCCTCGTCGGGAAATGGTTCGTCTTTTGGGGCGTCGGCCTGCGACTGCTCGTGGCAAGCCTGAAGCAGATCATCAACCCGGCCTTCACTGCGGAGACGATCTTCGGTGTCACCGATCACAAGGCGCAGGCATTGGTGCAGGAGATCGGCTTCGGCAATCTCTCGATCGGCATGCTTGGCATATTCAGCCTCTTCGAGCCGCGGTGGATTGTCCCGGCAGCGATCACCGCCTGCCTTTTCTACGGGCTCGCCGGTCTGAAGCATCTTCTCGAGCGGCCGAGAAACAGGTCGAGGAAGATCGCGATGTTCTCCGACCTGTGGCTCTTCTTCGTGCTCGCTTTTTATCTTTCCGCAGCGTTCTTTCAAAACGCCTGATAGTCCGTTACCTCGACGTGAGTGACACGACCGTCGTCGTTGAAGGTGATCGTCTCTTCGCCTTCCCGGACGAGTGGCTTGCCCGTCTTGCTGTGCGTTGCGCGAACGGACCACACGGCGCGGCCGGCATTCGGGCTGACCTTCTCGACCAGCGTGTTGATTGCCGTCTGGTCCGGGTAGTCCTCGAAATACTTGCGGAAGGCGACCATGATCTCAGCCCGCCCCGACAGGCTTCCGACCCCGTTCGAGACATAGGTCGCGTCGTCCGCGAAATAGTCCTCGATCATATCGAAGTCGAGCGCGTTGATCGCGCCGTGAAAACGTTTGATTTCCTCAACCGGATCGAATGCCATCGTCAGAGCCTCACGCCGCGCGCTGCAAGATCGGCGCGCAGCTTGTCGGCGCCGGTGAAGAGAACCGCATCCCAGCCGGCCGCCTTGGCGCCATCGACGTTGGGGGCGGAGTCATCGATGAAGATTGTCGCCGCCGGATTGAGGCCGAAGCTCTTGGCGTGTGTTTCGTAGATCGCAATGTCGGGCTTGATGAGACCGACGTCGCCGGAAACGGTAACGCCGCGCGGCTTCGTCAGGAACGGAAAGCGGACCTGCGCTTCGCGGAAGGTGTCGGAAGCGAAGTTCGTCAGCATCGTCACGTCCTGGCCATCGGCAATCAGGCCTTCCATGATGGTGACGCTGTCGTCGTAGGAGTGGGGGACCATCTCGTGCCAGTATTTGCGGAAGGCCCGGATATGCTCCTCGCGATCCGGATGAACCTCGATCAGCAGGGCTTCAGCTTCCTCCCAGGTGCGGCCGCGATCCTGCTCGACGTTCCAGTCATGAGTGCAGACATTCTCGAAAAACCACTTGCGTTCGGCCTCATCGGGAATGAGGCGGCTGAACGGAATATTCGGATCGTAATGGATGAGAACTTTTCCGATGTCGAAAACAATATGGTCGATGGGCATCGATTAATCCTTGGCATGTTTGAACGCGAGCGGGATAGCCGCGGTGATTGCTTTTTTCATGACGGTCGGCAGTGCCTGCGAGTCTAGATTTGTAACCGGCTCCCACCAACCGTTATCCACTTGAATTCGCGAGGGGATCGCGACGCGGTAGATCGAGAGCCTGAGCTCGAAATGGGTGAAGACGTGGGTGACGGTCCCGCAAGGCTCCCAGGCAGCCGGGAAAGGCGCAGCATCGGCCGAGCTTTCCCCGTCCTGCCGCGCCGTCCAATTGGTCGTCGGCACTTCCGTCATGCCGCCGAGCAGGCCGCTCTCGATGCGCCGCCGCAACATGAGGTCGCCATCCGCCGTGACCGCGATAAAGGCTGCGCCCTGGCGGATCGGCTTTTCCTTCGTGGCTGCCTTGACCGGAAAGCGCTCGGGATCGTGCAGGCGCAGCGCCTCGCAGGATCCCCTGAAGGGACAGAGCGAACAGGCGGGCCGCTTCGGCGTACAGATCGTGGCGCCGAGATCCATCATTGCCTGCGCAAAGTCGCCGGGCCGATCCTGCGGCGTCAGCAGAGCCACCTTCTGTTTCATCAATGGTTTGGCAGCGGGTAGGGGCGTAGCGATCGCGTAAAGGCGCGAGATCACCCGCTCGACGTTGCCATCCATCACGGCTGCCTGCCGGTTGAAGGCTATCGCCGCCACCGCGGCCGCCGTATAGTCCCCGATGCCGGGAAGCGACTTCAGCCCCTCCTCGGTATCTGGAAAGATGCCGTTATGATCGGACGCGACGGCCTCCGCGCATTTCTTGAGGTTGCGGGCGCGGGCGTAGTATCCAAGCCCGGCCCAGGCCGCCATAACGTCTTCGCTGGCGGCATCGGCGAGGTCACGCACGCTCGGCCAGCGTGCCAGGAAATTGGCGAAGTAGGGTTTCACCGCCGGCACCGTCGTCTGCTGCAGCATCACCTCGGAAAGCCAGACGTGATAGGGATCGGCCTTGATGCCGCGCGCCGCCATCGGCGGCGAGACGCGCCATGGCAGATCGCGATGGTGGCGGTCGTACCAGTCGAGAAGGGGCTTGGCGGCAGGCGCGTCCAGTGTCGTCGATGTCATCATTTGCCGTCGTGAGGGGAAGTGCCCTATACTTGGCGAAGCAATGCCGCGCGATCAAGGCAGTGGTGCCTGAACGCAGGGCGATCTGAAGGATTCGATGAGTTATCCACGCAAAGGTGAAAAGCAGATCTCCGAATTGGCCAACGGGCTGATCGATCCCGTGCTGGCGCGCCGTGCCGGAATCAACACTGCGCTGCTTGGCTCGTGGGATGAAATCGCCGGTGCGGAGTTCGCCGATTGCACGCGTCCGGAAAAGATCGCCTGGGCGCGCGGCAACGACGAGGGCAGCTTTCGGCCCGGTGTGCTCACGATTGCCTGCGAGGGCGCCCGCGCGCTGTTCCTGACCCATGCGCAAGGCGAGTTGATCCAGCGCGTCAACAGCTTCTTCGGATTTGCCGCCGTCCACCAGATCCGTATCGTCCAGAAACCCGTCTATCCGGCGGTGAAGCGCTCCCGCACGCCTCCTCCCTTGAAGGGGGCGGCTGCGGCAAAGCTGGAGGATATGATGGAGGGGATCGAGGGCGACAAGCTGCGCGAAGCCGTGAAGCGGCTCGGCACGGCCGTGCTGGGCAAGCGCGGTCGCTAACGCCTTGCAAGTGTTGGCGCGGCAATTCTGTCCGCAATTTAATCGGGCTGTCCAACCAAGGTCACAATTCTTTGAAGAAAGTTCGCGAGCCGTGTCTTGTTCAGGA
The DNA here is from genome assembly GCF_014851575.1 of Rhizobium sp. RHZ02. Lineage (NCBI taxonomy): Bacteria > Pseudomonadati > Pseudomonadota > Alphaproteobacteria > Hyphomicrobiales > Rhizobiaceae > Rhizobium > Rhizobium sp. RHZ02. Next base: position 11,230 of record NZ_JACUZX010000015.1, on the reverse strand, counting down.
CTTCGAGGCGCTATATCGGACTCACAGCCATTACTCTCATTTATGGGGACCTTCATGCCGATTTCTGAAATGCAACTGACGAAACGCCAGCTTCTGGGCGGCGTGGCTGCCGCGACCGCGACCCTGGCGGTTTTCAGTAGCGCGCATGCCGCTGTCGAAGTGCCTCAGCCCGATGGCGAGGTCGACATGGCCGCCGTGCTGAAGCCGGGCCCGCTGCCGGAAATGGTGCTTGGCAAGGAAGACGCCCCGGTAACGATCGTCGAATACATGTCGATGACCTGCCCGCACTGCGCTCACTTCCACACGACGACCTTCGACGCGATCAGGAAGAAGTATGTCGACACCGGTAAGGTCCGCTTCATCATCCGCGAATTCCCCTTTGATCCGCGCGCCGCTGCCGCCTTCATGCTGGCCCGCTGCAATCCGCAGAAGCCGGAAGAAATGAGCACGCCGGAACAGTATTTCGCGATGGTATCCATGCTCTTCAAGCAGCAGCAGACCTGGGCCGCTGCCGATGATGGCCGCGCTGCACTGCTGCAGATGGCCAAACTTGCTGGATTTACTGAGGATAGTTTCACGAAGTGCTTGACGAACCAGAAGCTGCTGGATGAAGTGAACGCAACGCGGGAACGAGGTTCCAAGGAGTTTGGCGTCAATGCCACGCCGACGTTCCTCATCAACGGCAAGCGCTTTTCTGGAGACATGACGGTTGACACCATGTCGGCCCTTATCGACAGCCTGCTCTAATCTGAACCGTATCCGATCGACGGGCGACGGCGGAAGCCGTACGCCCGTCTTTTGCTTTATCAGGCGCGGGGACGCGGCATGAAGTTCAACAAGCTTCGCGTCGTCGGCTTCAAGTCCTTCGTCGAACCCACCGAATTCATCATCGAGCGCGGACTGACCGGTATCGTCGGCCCGAACGGCTGCGGCAAGTCGAACCTCGTCGAAGCGCTGCGCTGGGTGATGGGCGAGAATTCCTACAAGAACATGCGCGCGTCCGGCATGGACGATGTCATCTTCTCCGGCTCCGGCAATCGTCCCGCCCGCAACACGGCTGAAGTAGCACTCTATCTCGACAATGCCGAGCGTACGGCGCCCGCTGCCTTCAACGACAGCGACGAGATCCAGGTCACGCGCCGCATCGAGCGGGAGCAGGGATCGATCTACCGCATCAACGGCAAGGAAAGCCGCGCCAAGGACGTGCAGCTTCTCTTTGCCGACGCCTCCACCGGCGCCCGTTCGCCGTCCATGGTCGGGCAAGGACGGATCGGCGAGTTGATCTCGGCAAAGCCGCAGGCCCGCCGCCAGTTGCTTGAAGAGGCAGCCGGCATATCTGGCCTGCATTCGCGCCGTCACGAAGCCGAGCTTCGCCTGCGTGCCGCCGAAAGCAATCTCGAACGTCTCGACGACGTGACTTCTCAACTGGAGAGCCAGATCGAGAGCCTGAAGCGTCAGGCCCGCCAGGCAAGCCGTTTCAAGTCGCTGTCCGCGGATATACGCGCCCGCGAGGCGCTGCTTCTGCACATCCGCTGGGTTCAGGCCAAGGAGGCCGAAGCCGAGGCCGATAGCGCGCTCAATCAGGCCACCGTCGTCGTCGCCGAAAAGGCGCAGATGCAGATGGAGGCCGCCAAGGTTCAGGGCATTACAAGCCTGAAGCTGCCGGAATTGCGGGACGCCGAAGCACGCGCCGCTGCCGCGTTGCAGCGCCTGCAGATCGCCAAGACCCAGCTCGAGGAGGATGCCAACCGCATCCTGCGCCGTCGTGACGAACTGACCCGCCGTCTTGCGCAGCTCGGCGAGGATATCCGCCGCGAGGAGCGGCTGGTTGCCGATAACGCCGAAATCCTGGCGCGGCTGGATGCCGAAGAGAGCGAGATCACTGAGATCCTTGCCGATTCCGGCCGTTTTGCCGAGGAGACACGCGAGGCCTTCGAGGAGGCTGCCGCAAAGCTCGCCGACAGTGAGCGCACTTTTACCGCGTTGACAGCCGAACGCGCCGAGGCTGCAGCCGGGCGCAACCAGCTCGAGCGCGCCATTCGCGACCTTGCCGATCGCAAGATGCGCCTTGAACGGCAGATGGATGAGGCCAACCGCGAGCTGTCGGCCATCGGGGAGAAGATTTCCAGCCTGCCCGATCCGGACGAGAAGCGGGACGTGGTCGAGGCGGGCGAGCAGGCTCTTGCCGAGGCGGAAGCCGCAATCCAGGGCGTCGAGCAGGCCTTGGCCGCTGCCCGCCAGACCGAGGCTCTTTCCCGATCGCCTGTCGATCAGGCGCGTGCGAAGCTGAACGCCATCGAAACGGAAGCCCGGACCATTTCGCGCATGCTGGCTGCCGGTGCCGCGGCAGGCGAATTTGCACCCGTTGCCGATGAACTTCGCGTCGATCGCGGCTTTGAGACGGCGCTCGGTGCGGCCCTTGGCGACGACATCGAATCCCCGCTCGATCCGAAGGCGCCGGTGCATTGGTCCGGCCATGGTGACGGTGCCGCCGACCCGGCATTGCCGGCTGGCGCGACGCCGCTGATCGACCATGTGCGCGCTCCTGCGGCACTGATGCGCCGCCTGAAGCAGATCGGCCTCGTCTCCGGTTCGGATGCGGCAACCCTGATGAGGGACCTCAAGCCAGGCCAACGCCTGGTGACCAAGGAGGGCGCCGTCTATCGATGGGACGGCCATGTCACCGGCGCGGATGCGCCGAGTGCGGCGGCACTCCGGCTGGCACAGAAGAACCGGCTCGCCGAACTGGAAAGCGAAGCCGCGCTTGCCCGCGACATACTTGATGAAGCGGAGGAACGCCTGGCGAGTGCGGCCTATGCCATCCGACTTCAGGAACAGCGCCTCGCCGAGGCGCGCGAGAAGAGCCGTATATCCGCGCGGCAACTCGCCGAGGCGCGCGAAGCGCTGGCAGCGGCCGAGCGGGCCTCTGGCGATCTCATCCGCCGCCGTGATGTCATTACAGAATCTGTCAGCCAGCTTCAGATCCAGCTTGAAGATCTCTCGATCCAGGAAGAGAACGCCCGGATCGAGTTGGAAGACGCCCCTGATTTGACGGCGATCGACGTACGGCTTCGAGCGCAGCAGGCGGAAGTCGCGACCGATCGTGGCGCACTTGCAGAAGCGCGGGCACGCCATGAAAGCCTGAACCGCGAGAACGAAGCCCGTCAGCGCCGCATCATTGCCATCGGGCAGGAGCGCGAGACCTGGCGCCAGCGCGCTGCCAGTGCCGAGGACCACATCGCGACACTTCGCGACCGCGAGGAGGAGGCGCGGGAGGAAGCGTCTGAGCTCGAAATGGCGCCCGATGAGTTCGACGACAAGCGCCGCGCGCTCTGGACCGAACTCCAGAAGGCCGAGGAAGCACGTCGCCACGCGGCCGATGTGCTTGCTGAAGCCGAGCTCGTCCAGCGTGACGCCGACCGCAAGGCGGCGACAGCGCTTTCCGAACTCGCCGAAAGCCGCGAGCGCCGCGGTCGCGCCGAAGAGCGGCTGGTCTCGGCGCGCGAAAAGCGACAGGAAACCGAGGCCCGAATTCGTGAGGCGCTAAACGTTGCGCCGCACGAGGCGCTTCGGCTTGCCGGACTTGAGTCGCTGCAGGCAGCACCCGATCTTCGCGAGGTCGAGCGCGAACTCGAACGCCTCAAGATGGAGCGCGAGCGCCTTGGCGCCGTGAACCTGCGCGCCGAGGAAGAACAGAAGGAACTGAGCGGGAAGCTCGAGGCGCTGATCAAGGAACGCGACGACGTGATCGATGCGATCCGCAAGTTGCGTGGCGCGATCCAGAGCCTCAATCGCGAGGGTCGCGAGCGCCTGCTCGCCGCGTTCGACGTGGTCAACGGCCAGTTCCAGCGCCTTTTCACCCATCTTTTCGGCGGAGGAACGGCCGAACTGCAACTGATCGAATCCGATGATCCGCTCGAGGCAGGCCTGGAAATTCTCGCCCGTCCGCCGGGCAAGAAGCCGCAGACGATGACGCTCCTTTCGGGCGGCGAGCAGGCGCTGACGGCAATGGCACTGATCTTTGCCGTCTTCCTGACCAATCCGGCCCCGATCTGCGTGCTGGACGAAGTGGACGCCCCGCTCGATGACCACAATGTCGAGCGCTATTGCAACCTGATGGACGAAATGGCCGCCTCCACCGAGACGCGTTTCGTCATCATCACACATAATCCGATCACCATGGCGCGCATGAACAGGCTGTTCGGCGTGACGATGGCGGAGCAGGGGGTATCGCAGCTCGTGTCGGTCGATCTTCAGACCGCCGAACAACTGCGCGAGATTGCCTGAGCCAAAGGCTGGGAAAAGCCCAAAAAAAGTCTGCCAGAATGGGCTGACTCCACCATTCAGGTAATGTTTTCCTACCGATCTTGTATTAGAGATTCCTTCATGGTGTCGCCGAATTACCGCGAAAAGGTATCGGCTGCATGGTTTCCTGCGCGACGCGCTCGGAGCAATATGGTTTTGGCTCTGACAGTCCGTATGGACGGAACCCCCCGTCCGGTTTTCCTGGCTGGACGGACATAAGGCTTTGCGGGACTTTGTTGCAGTCCCGCAAAGCTTTTTCTCCCCTCAATCGCTTCAGTCTGTCGCAGTTATTGTGCGCCGCAACATTTCGGCCGCATTTGTCGATTTTCATTTCAACACCAAGGGATTAAGTTGATCCGGATTTGGTGTTGGGGGGAATATGACCAAGTGGGTCTATACATTTGGCAATGGTCAGGCAGAGGGTAGTGCCCTTGAGGGCGAGCGTTTGGGCGGCAAAGGCGCAAACCTCGCGGAAATGTGCAACCTGGGTCTGCCTGTCCCTCCTGGTCTGACGATCATCGCCGGCGCCTGCTCTGCCTACTACAAGAACGGACGGCAGATTGCAGAAGAGCTGAAGGCACAGGTCCGCGCGGGCATTCAAGGGATCGAAGAAATTACCGGCCGGCGGTTCGGCGCGGGCGATCGGCCGCTGCTCTTGTCCGTGCGCTCGGGAGCGCGCGTTTCGATGCCGGGGATGATGGACACCGTCCTCAATCTCGGCCTCAACGATGAAACCGTACAAGCGCTCGGCCACGATGCCGGCGACGCACGGTTCGCCTGGGATAGCTACCGCCGTTTCATCCAGATGTATGCCGACGTCGTCATGCGTCTCGATCACGAGGTGTTCGAGGAGATCCTCGAGGACGAGAAGGCGCGGCTCGGCTATGAGTTTGATACCGAACTGACCGCCAACGAATGGCAGCACGTGGTCTCGCTCTACAAGAGCCTGATTGAGGAGGAGCTGGGCGAGGAGTTTCCTCAAGATCCCGAGGTGCAGCTATGGGGCGCTGTAGGCGCCGTCTTCGCCAGCTGGATGAGCGTCCGCGCAGTCACCTATCGCCAGCTTCACAATATTCCCGAAGGCTGGGGCACGGCGGTCAACATCCAGGCGATGGTTTTCGGAAACCACGGTAATTCGTCCGCGACCGGTGTTGCCTTCACGCGCAATCCGTCGACGGGCAATAAATCGCTCTATGGCGAATTCCTCGTCAATGCGCAGGGCGAGGATGTGGTTGCCGGCATCCGCACGCCGCAGAGCATTACCGAGGAGGGGCGCATCAGCTCCGGTTCGGAACGACCGTCGATGGAAAAGCTGATGCCGGATGCCTTCAAGGAGCTGTCAGGCATCTGTTCCGAGCTTGAAACGCATTATCGCGAGATGCAGGACATCGAGTTCACCATCGAGCGCGGAAAGCTCTGGATGCTGCAGACCCGCGCGGGCAAGCGCTCGACGCGGGCTGCGATGAAGATCGCCGTCGACATGGTAGATGAGAAACTCATCACCGAAGAAGAAGCGGTGCTTCGCATCGAACCTTCGTCACTGGACCAGCTCCTGCACCCGACGATTGACCCGCGTGTTACCCGCGAGATCATCGGCACCGGCCTGCCGGCCTCGCCCGGCGCGGCGACCGGCGAGATCGTCTTCACCGCCGAGGAGGCCGTGACAGCGTCCGAGGAGGGGCGCAAGGTTATCCTGCTGCGTGTCGAGACCAGTCCAGAAGACATCCACGGCATGCACGCGGCCGAGGGCATTCTGACGACACGTGGCGGCATGACCAGCCATGCCGCCGTTGTCGCACGCGGCATGGGCATCCCCTGCGTGGTCGGCGCTGGTGGCATGCGCATCGACGCCCGCAACGAGCGGCTGATCGGCGTCGGCGTCACGCTGAAGAAGGGCGACGTCATCACCATCGACGGTTCGGCCGGGCAGGTGTTGAAGGGTGACGTGCAGATGATCCAGCCGGAGCTCTCCGGCGATTTCGGGCGCATCATGCAATGGGCCGATCGGGCGCGGCGCATGACCGTGCGCACCAATGCCGATACGCCGGCTGATGCGCGCGCGGCTCGCTCCTTCGGTGCCGAGGGCATCGGCCTTTGCCGCACCGAGCACATGTTCTTCGAGGGCGACCGCATTCATCTGATGCGCGAGATGATCCTGGCGGAGGATGAAACCGGCCGCCGCGCCGCTCTCGATAGCCTGCTGCCGGTCCAGCGCCACGATTTCACCAGCCTGTTCAACGTCATGCACGGCCTGCCGGTGACGATCCGTCTGCTCGATCCGCCGCTGCACGAATTCCTGCCTAAGACGGACGAGGAGATCGCCGACGTTTCCGCCGCAATGGGCATGGACGCTGCAGCACTGCGCCAGCGCGTCGATGCGCTGCATGAGTTCAATCCGATGCTCGGCCATCGCGGCTGCCGACTGGCGATTTCCTACCCTGAAATTGTCGAGATGCAGGCGCGCGCCATTTTCGAGGCGGCGGTCGCGGCAGCCCATGAAACGGGTGCTGCCGTCGTGCCCGAGATCATGGTGCCCCTGGTTGGGTTGCGCTCCGAGCTGGACTACGTCAAGGAGCGCATCGACGCCATCGCCGGGGACGTCATGGCGGAGGCCGGCATGCGGATCGACTACCTGGTCGGCACGATGATCGAACTGCCGCGTGCAGCCCTCAGGGCCCATATCATCGCCGAAGCGGCGGAGTTCTTCTCCTTCGGCACCAACGACCTGACGCAGACAACCTTCGGCATCTCGCGCGACGATGCATCCGCCTTTATTCCGACCTATCAGCGCAAGGGGATCATCGAGCACGATCCCTTCATTTCGCTGGATTTCGACGGTGTCGGGGAGTTGATCCGCATTGCCGCCGAACGCGGTCGGCGCACGCGCAATGACATGAAGCTCGGGATTTGCGGCGAACATGGCGGCGATCCGGTATCCATCCATTTCTGCGAGGAAATCGGATTGGACTACGTGTCCTGTTCACCCTTCCGCGTGCCGATTGCCCGGCTTGCCGCCGCGCAGGCGGTGATTACCAATGGCGCCCGTATCCGCGACCGTAGTAAGGACGGTCGAGATCATAGGACATCTGCAACATGAGCATATCGCTGTCGTAACGCGCCTGGGCACGGCGATAGAGATCGATGCGCTGCATGCAGGTCGCGAAGCCCTCCGTGCCGCGCCGGAAGCCATAGCGTAAGCATTGAGCCTCGTCGGCGGCGCGCCGCTCTTCCGGCGTCATTGTTTGGCAGGCCGAGAGGCCGATTGATAGCGCGGCAAGCGCGAGAGCTAAAACGAGCGTACGCATCGACATGTCTCTGCAATCAAAACTCTGCGCCATCAGATGACGCCAATCGGCGGTTACAGTCAACCAAAAGAATAACTTAGGCCGAAGCGGTGCGCTTGCATCGCTGCTTTCAACGCCTGTGGCCTTCCGTCTGTGGAGGATCGTCTGTAAGAAGACGGCTCGGACGACATTGGAAGATAAACATGGCACTACGCGATCGATTCTCGAAGAAACTGACCTGCCCGCAATGCGGCAACGCCGGCTTTGCGGAAGCGTCCGAGACGGATGATCCGAAGCGCAAGCATCCGGGCTTTAGCGTCGATCATCTACCGCGCGGCTTCTTCATCCAGCGCGCGTCCAACCATCAGGAAACTTCCATGATCAAGTGTGAGTGCGGGCGCAAATTCCCGTTCCGCAGCCTGGCTGAAGCAGCGGCGCAACGCGATTAGAGCCGAAAGGCTCTAGGTCAGAACCGTTCAAGAACCTTGATGAAGGCGTCGGCGAAGCGGATGAGGTGGGCCGTCGCAGGATCCGGCGCTTCCATGCGGATTTCCGTGCCGCTGTGATCCAGCACGGCAAGAACGACACGCATCTGTTCGCTCATGGACGGGATGCGCAGCACTGCAATGCGCTTGCAATCGTCCATCAATCCCTCGGCGGGAAGATCAAACAGGAATTCTCCGCCAGCCTTGGCGGATGCTACGCGGACGGTTTCGCAGAAGTCGGATTTGCCATCGTATCCGTCGAGCGACAATTCCAGTTCCAGAAGCTCTATCGGCAGAAGCGGATCTGCATGATCGGCTGCGCCCAGCGTCGGCGACTGGGTTCCCGATGCGGGCTCCGGTGCAATCATTGCCCTTCTCCTGTTGGTCGGTTGCGACCCAAACCATACAACTGCAAATCAAGGAATATCAGAAAATGCTTACGCACGCCATTGTCGTCTTCCCCGTGGATTGCGCCCATCGGAATGACACAACAGTTTCAATTTAGGCGAATCTTGCACTAAACAAGTGGAGGGCGATTTTGCGCGTTCATGCGGGACGCGCCGCTTGCGAGTAACCGGTAAGTTTGATGGCAATCCGTTTCGACCGCCCTGTTTCAAATGCTGCCCGCTTCTCGCGGCGCTTCGCAGCGTTTGCCCTGGTTCTCTGCCTTGCGGCTCTGGTTGGTCATCGCTTCGCCGGCCTTTCTACGCCATACCTTGTGCTGGTTCTGCTCGTCTCCGCGGGCTTCGCGCTGCTTGGGACCTTGCTTGCCGTTGCCGGGCTGCGCAGCCTCTGGCTGACGGGTGCCGAAGGCGGGCTCGATGCCTTGAAAGCCTTGATTTATGTGGCCCTTCCGCTCGCCATCGGCGGGATTGCCGCCGAACGCTATTTCGCGCTGCCGGCGATCTATGACGTGTCAACCGATATCGTCTCGGCGCCGGACTGGCTGAAGACGCCGAACGCAGATCAGATCTGGCTGAAGCGAGAGCCGGCGGTCACGCCTGAGGACCGCGAAAAGCAGCTCGAAGCCTACCCGGAACTCACAGGCCGTCGCTACGACGGCGCTATCGACCGCGTGCTCGAAGCCGTCAAGAAGGTCGCCAAGGAGAATGGCATCCGCATTACCCGCGCCGACGGTGACAGCGAGCCAAGCCCCGATCTCGAGAAGCGACCGGCGAAGCCGCAGCCAGATGACGCCGCGGTTGCTGAGGCGCCAGAAGCCGTGCCGGTCCCGACGCCACGGCCCTACGACGACGACGTTGCGCAGCTGATTCGCCGGGCCAATGGCGTAACGCTGCAGGGCGAAACCCGCACCTTGGTTCTCGGCCTGCGTTTCGACATCGTCATCCGCTTGCGGGAGGAAGCGGAAACCACGTTCGTCGACGTCAGGGTCGCCTCGCGCTACGGCCCGCATGATCTCGGCCTCAGCGCCGATATCGCGGAGAACTACCTCAAGGCGCTCGATTCCGAATTGCTCGGCATCGCTGGCAGCTAGCCTCGTTCGCCTCAATATCTGCCATCGAAGACGATGACAGGCTTGTCGTCGGCAAATACAGGCGCCGACGTAAGCTATTTCCGTGTTGCAGGTCGGTAGGAGCCGAAAAGGGCAGGCGGTCCATCCGTTTCGATCTCACCCCGCTCCACCAGATCCTCGATATGGGCAAGAACCGAAAGCGCGGCAGCGCCATGCAGGCGCGGATCCGTCTCGCGATAGATCACCTTCACCATGTCGGGGATGTTCGTATCGCCAGCGCGGATGCGGCCGAGCACGGCGCGTTCGCGCATCCGCCGATGCGTCTTCAGGGCTCGCATGAAAGAGATCGGCTTGCGGACGGGGCCGCCATGTCCGGGAAGCAGCAGGCGGTCGTGCCTCTCGATCAGCTTGTCGAGGGAGGCCATGTAGTCGGCCATCGAGCCATCGGGCGGCGCGACGATGGAGGTAGCCCACCCCATGACATGATCGGCGGAAAACAGGATCCCGGTTCCCTCGAGCGCGAAGGCCGCGTGATTGGCGGTATGCCCGGGCGTCAACACGCCCGTCAGCCCCCAGCCGTCGCCCTCGATCGTCTCGCCGTCGCCGATTGTGACGTCGGGCCGGAATTCCAGGTCCGAGCTTTCGGCGAAGGGATTGATCTCGCCCTGATGCAGTGGCCGGGCAGCGCGGTGTGGTCCCTCGGCGACGATCCGCGCCCCGGTCGCCGCCTGCAGGCGCCGAGACAGCGGGGAGTGGTCGCGATGGGTATGACTGATGAAGATATGGGTGACCTCGCGTCCATCGAGCGCTGCCATCAATGCCTGCAAGTGTGCCTCGTCCTCCGGCCCAGGATCGATGACCGCCACGGAGCGATCCCCGACGATGTAGCTGTTCGTGCCGTGAAACGTGAAGGCGCTCGGATTGTTGACCGTAATGCGCTGCACGTCTGAGGCAACAGGCACGGCCTGGCCATAGGCGGGCTCGAAGGCCAAATTGAACTCGGGACTTGCCATTTACTTGTATTCGATCTCGATGAAGGACATCGGCTGATCGCCGGCATTGACGACATTGTGCTCGATCCCGGCGTCGCGGCGGTAGGCAGCGCCCTTGGCAATATCGACCCTGCGGCTGCCGTCCTTTTCCTCCAGCAGGAACTGGCAATCGGTCATCGGCACGACGACATAGCCCATCCCATGTGTATGGATGCCCGTATCGGCTCCCGGCTCGAAGTCCCAGCGCGTGATCCGAACCACGGCATCGTCGAGCAGCAGCGTTGCGAGGGCAGGCGGGCGGGCGCGGTACTGGCTCATCGTTACTCCATCGTCCTGGACGGCTGACGCGAGACCTAGCATGGTGACGCAAAATGCGCACAGAAATATGCAATGGCCCGAAACTTAATGATTGTGACGTCAAGCGAGCTTTGCTAAGCAGGCGTCGATTTGGCAAGCGGGTCTCCGCTTTCAAGCTCTGGTGGGGCGTCGCCAAGCGGTAAGGCACCGGTTTTTGGTACCGGCATTCCCAGGTTCGAATCCTGGCGCCCCAGCCATTGAATTCCGGTCCGTTCTGGACACATAGGTTACGTTTTATTCCTGAGACATAGGTAACACTTTTGGACCGAAAGGGTTCGGCAAAGGTTCAAGCCTGCATGTCTCATCATCGAAGTATCCCAGATCGTAGTCCAT
>NZ_JACUZX010000014.1:0-132606 GCF_014851575.1 Rhizobium sp. RHZ02 | reverse complement strand
GTTCAATCTGTCTCGGCTCGCCGTCTGGTGGCTCAGGCTCGGTATCGACATCGAGCGCATCAAGCCGGGCAACCCGCAGCAGAACGGCCGCCATGAACGCATGCATCTGACACTGAAACTTGAGACAACCAAGCCGGCCGGAGACAATTTCCTGCAGCAGCAAGCCCGCTTCGACGACTTCGTCGAGGAGTTCAACAGCGAGCGGCCCCACCAGGCGCTCAACATGGCCTACCCGCAGAGCGCTACGACGCGTCACCGCGCGCCTACCGCGGCCTACCCGATCTCGACTACCCGTTCCACGACCACCAGACAGTCACCGTCACAACATGCGGACGCATCTGCTACAAGCGGAAGAAGATCAATCTCAGTCTGGTCTTCGCCGGTCAGGCCGTCGGCATCAAACAGGTCGAAGACCATATCTGGCTGACAAGCTTTATGGACTACGATCTGGGATACTTCGATGATGAGACATGCAGGCTTGAACCTTTGCCGAACCCTTTCGGTCCAAAAGTGTTACCTATGTCTCAGGAATAAAACGTAACCTATGTGTCCAGAACGGACCCGAGAGTTAGTGGCGCACCCGACAGGATTCGAACCTGTGACCTTTGGAATCGGAATCCAACACTCTATCCAGCTGAGCTACGGGTGCATGCCGAGGCGCTTGAATCGCCTTGTCCGATGCGAGGTTCTTAGCCTAGCTTCTCGCTGGCTTCAATCTACAAAATGAAAAGTCCGCCGTTCTTGCGGGCGGCGGACTTTTATGTCTCACGTCTGCGGGTCAGGCCTGCATGGCGCCGGGGCCGGGGATGGCCTTTGGCGGCACCTTGCCGAGGATGATCATGCCGAGCACTTCGTCCTTGGTGACATCTTCGGTGCGGGCATGGCCGACGACCTGGCCGTTCTTCATCACCGAGACACGATCGGCGAGGTCGAAGACGTCGTGGATGTCGTGGCTGATCAGGAAGATGCCGATGCCTTCCTTCTTCAGCTGCTTGATCAGCTCGCCGACCTGCGCCGTTTCCTGGGGCCCGAGAGCCGCCGTTGGCTCGTCCATGATCAGGATGCGGGCATCGAAGAGGATCGCGCGGGCGATCGCCACAGACTGCCGCTGGCCGCCGGAAAGTGCTTTCACCGGCTCCTTGAAGCGGCGGAAGTTGGGGTTGAGGCGGCCCATCACCTCACGCGCGGAGGCTTCCATGGCGACGTCATCGAGCGTGCCCCACTTCGTGCGGATCTCGCGGCCGAGATAGAGGTTGGCGGCGGCATCGACGTTATCGGCGACGGCGAGCGTCTGATAGATCGTCTCGATGCCGTACTTCTTCGCATCGCGCGGATTGCGGATGTCTGCCGGCTCGCCATTAATCAGGATCTCGCCGCTGTCGCGCTTGTAGGCGCCGGAGAGGATCTTGATGAGCGTCGACTTGCCGGCGCCGTTGTGGCCGAGAAGGGCGACGACTTCGCCGGGGTAGAGATCGACCGAAGCATTGTCCACAGCGTGGATGCCGCCGAAGGAGATCGAGATGTTTTTCATTTCCACAAGGGGAGTGCGTTGATCAGTCATATCTAGGACTCCTCTTTACTTCGACCGCGAGCGATAGACGGTGTCGAGCCAGACGGCAACGACAAGCACGGCGCCCACGACAACATTTTGTATGGGCGTGTCGACGTTGGCGAGGCCCATCCCCGATTGCAGCGACTGCATGACCAGCGCGCCGAGCATTGCGCCGGCGATCGTACCGGTGCCGCCGGCGAGCGAGGTGCCGCCGATGACGGCTGCGGCGATCGTATAGAGCTCGTAGGTCGTGCCTTGCGAGTTGGCGGCGGCGTTGAGGCGGGCGGTCGAGATCGCCGCGGCGACAGCCGCGAGAAAGCCCATAAGCGCGAAGATCCGGACGGCGACCCAGCGGGTCTTGATGCCGGCGAGCTCGGCTGCTTCAGGGTTGCCACCGATCGCGAAGACGTAGCGGCCGAAGCGCAAGCGGGTGGCGATGAAGGTCATGACGATGCCGACGAGAATGGCGATCAGCACCGGCACGGCGATGCCGTAGGAGATGAAGAGCCCCGTTTCCGGCCAGGCGATGTTGTTGGCTTCGGCGTACTTCTTGGCGATCGCCACCGGCCAGTAATAGATGGTGGACACCCAGATGGCGCCAAGGACTAGGGTGCAGCCGAGAACTGCCAAGAAATACTCTGCCCAGAGCGGACGGCGTGGGAAGTTGAAACGCTTGCGCTGGTGGCGCGAGCCGATGATGCCGACGACGATCAGCACACAGGCGACAAGCCCGATGATCCAGCTCCACGTGGCTCCGACAGCCCCTTCAGCGCCGCCGCCCATAATGCGGAACGTCGTGTCGAGAGGTGCGACCGTCTGGCCCGATGTCACGTACCAGGCAAGACCGCGCCAGGCGAGGAAGCCGCCGAGCGTGACGATGAAGGAGGGGACACCCAGGAAGGCGATGATGACGCCCTGGAAAAGACCGATCAGCGTTCCGGCAACCAGACCGCAGACCAACGTGATCAGCCAGGTCCAGGAGTTGTCGAAGCCGAGGTACTGCGGCAGGAATTTCGCCTGGACGACGCCCATGATCATGGCGACAAGGCCAAGCATGGAGCCGATCGACAGGTCGATGTTGCGGGTGACGATGACAAGCACCATGCCGGTCGCGAGAACCGCGATTTCGGTCGTCTGGACCGAGAGGTTCCAGAGGTTGCGCGGCGTCAGGAAGAGCCCGCCGGTGTAGAGATGAAAGCCGATCCAGATGACGAGCAGCGCGGCGACCATGCCAAGCAGGCGCGTGTCGATCTCGGTTGCGCGCAGGAAGCGCGTAAAAGCGTTGCCCTCCGCCGAGCGCGGATGGCTCGATGAGGATTGCGTGATGTTTGCCATGGGTTTGCCGTTTCCCCCATTGTTTGGGCCGTGGCGCGGGTGCCCGAAAAGCCCGAACCGAGGTTGCCCTGTTCTTGAATTGACCACCGAGAGACTTCCGAAATGGCCGCTCAAGGCGCGGCACTATTCTGGCAGGGAATCAAAGCGTTCGGTGCGTTACGAGGCGGGAGTGTCCGTGGAGGAGGCACCATCCGCATCCGGCGCCGCAACGAGACCGCTGCGGCGCCGGCGTGTTGATTGACCTGGCGAAGATTAATCGCAGGCCTTGACGCTGCCGGCCTTTACGCCCTGGCAAGCTTCAGCCTTGGAAATCCAGCCGGCGTCGATGACGACGTTCAGGTTGTCCTTGGTGATGGCCTCCGGCTTCAGGAAGATCGACTGCATCTTCACCTTCTTCGGGCCGCCCTCGAAAGTGGTGACACCGTCGATCTTGTCCATCGTCTTGCCACCAGCGAGGTCGAGCGCGATTTCAGCAGCGCGCTTGCCGAGTTCGCGCGAGTCCTTCCAGACGGAAACCGTCTGAGTACCAAGCGCGATGCGGTTCAGAGCAGCCTTGTCGGCGTCCTGCCCCGAAACCGGAACGGTGCCTGCCATGCCCTGTGCGTCGAGCGCGGCAACAGCGCCACCGGCGGTGCCGTCGTTCGAAGCAACAACGGCGTCAACCTTGTTGTTGTTGGCGGTCAGGAACTGCTCCATGTTACGCTGGGCGTTCTGCGGCAGCCAGCCGTCGGTGTAGGCTTCGCCGACGTTCTTGATCTTGCCGGCATCGACAGCAGCCTTCAACACTTCCATCTGGCCCGAGAACAGGAAGTCCGCGTTCGGGTCGGACGAAGAACCCTTGATGAAGACGTAATTGCCTTCCGGCTTGGCCTTGAATACGCCTTCGGCCTGCAGGCGACCGACTTCCTTGTTGTCGAAGGTGATGTAGAAAGCAGCCGGATTTTCAATCAGGCGGTCGTAGCCGACAACCGGAATGCCTTCAGCAGCAGCCTTTTCGATGGCAGGGCCGATAGCATCGCTATCCTGGGCGAGAACGATGAGTGCATTCGCGCCCTGCGAAATCAGCGATTCAACATCGGTCAGCTGCTTTGCGGCAGACGACTGCGCATCAGCGGAAATGTACTTTGCGCCCTTGGCTTCGAGGGCCTTCTTGATGGCGGCTTCGTCGGTCTTCCAACGCTCTTCCTGGAAGTTCGACCAGGAAACGCCGACGACGAGATCAGCTGCCATTGCGGCGGTGTGCACCGACACGAGGATGGCCGCCCCGGCCATCAGCTTCAAAACAGACTTCATAAATATCCTCCCGAGTGAATAGCGGCCAGCCCCAGCCAGTGGTTCCTCCGGCCGCCGCGGTTCGCTGGCGAGAAATTTGAATTATTTTCTCGACAGTCGAGAAATTAAGTGTCAGAGATTTTTTCAACTGTCAACACCGCACTACCGGCTTCGTTGCGTCGCGAAAAAATTGCTGGAGATGGGGTGTGAGCGAGGGCGGAATGCCAGGGGGAGAGGCCGGCATATATGCTGACCAAGTCGAGCACGGAGTTGGTCCGGCAGAGAAACAGCGTCCTTGTATTAGCTGCGCTTCGACGACATGGGGCGCTGGCGCATACAGAGATTGCCGACTTTACGAAGCTTTCCTCCGCGACGATTTCAGCAATCACGGCTGACCTCGAAAAAGCGCAAATCATTGAAAAATCCGAGCAGCAGCCAAGTAGCGGAAGAGGGCGTCCGCGCGTGCTGTTTCGACAGCGGCGCGACTGCGGCTACCTTGTCGTCGTGATCATTTCATCGGACGGCGTGCAATATTCGCTGGTCGACTACGCAGGCAAACTCATCGACCGGTTCAGCGAGGAAAGGTCGCATGATCCCGCCGGTGCCGAGCGGTTTATTGCCTCTATTAAACAGGGGCTTGCGCGCATTCTTTCACGCTCGAAGCTGCCCCAGGAAAGGGTGCTGCTGATATCGATCAGCAGCAAAGGTCTGGTGCATCCGACCGACCCTGTACTGGTGTGGTCGCCGATTTTCGGCAGCAATCAGATCGACTTCGAATCGGCCTTGCGGCCGGATTGGCAGGCCAGGATTTTTCTGGGGAACGAGACCCAGCTCGTCGCAGCCGCACTCGGCGCACATGAAGCGAATGCGAGGCCGGTTGATTTTCGGTCGCTCGCCGCCTTGTCGCTCGGACATAGTGTCGGGCTCGGCATCGTCCGGAGCACGGGGCCGGGCGAGCGTGAAGTGTCGGCCCCAAATTTTGGACATATGTTGCATATGGCAAACGGCGGCCTTTGTCGCTGCGGCAGCAGGGGATGCATCGAGGCTTATGCTGGCTTCTACGCCATTTTGCGCATGGCCTTCGAAGTGCCGCTCGACACGATCCCAGCCAAGTTCGTGCCGGTCGCCGGGCTCGACAAGATCGCCGCCCAAGCGCGACAGGGGCACCGCATGTCTGCCTTGGCATTCAGGCAGGCCGGTATTGCACTCGGAAATGGGCTTTCGCGTCTGCTAAGTCTGACAGAACGCATGCCGATCGCCATCACCGGGCCGGGAACGCGTTACTATGATCTGTTGCGACCGGGGATCGAGGAAGGGCTTGGCCAGACGCATGTCGTGCGGATGGAGGGAATGCCGGAGATCCGAGTCGTTCCCGACGAATCGATCCTCGTGTTCGAGGGTCATCTCGACCGGGCATTGTCGGTGATCGATCAGGAGCTGGTCTTGTCCGGTATCCAGGGATCGGATTAGCGGTGCGCCTAGCGGATCGTGCAGATGGAACGAGAAATGGCCGGGCAGGGACCCGGCCATTTCACAGGTGGCTTTCGGTCGGGAGAGGGCCGTCAGCCAATCTTGATGAGCTTGCCTTCCTTGACGGACTGCACGGCGGCATCGGCAAGCGCGAGGGCAGCCAGGCCATCGGCGCCCGACGGCGAGATGGTCGCGCCCTTTTCGATTGCGGCGATGAAGCTCGCGATCTCGTTGGCGTAAGCTTCGGTATAGCGAGTCATAAAAAAGTCATGCAGCGGCGGACGGGTATAGCCGTCGCCGTTGGCGACCTCGATCGAGACCGGACGCTGGTTCTCGGCAGCGACCATGCCCTTCGAGCCATGCACTTCGATGCGCTGATCGTAGCCGTAGGTGGCACGGCGGGAATTGGAGATGATTGCCTGCTTGCCGGATTTGGTCCGCAGGATCACGGAAACGCTGTCGTAGTCGCCGGCTTCGCCGATCGCCTTGTCGACGAGGACGGCGGCGGTCGCGCTGACGGCAACCGGCTCTTCGCCGAGCAGGAAGCGGGCCATGTCGAAGTCATGGATCGTCATGTCGCGGAAGATGCCGCCCGAACGCTTGATGTAATCGACTGGCGGGGCGCCAGGATCGCGCGAGGTGATCGTTACCATTTCGACATCGCCGATTCGGCCATCATCGATCGTCTTGCGAACAGCCATGAAGTGCGGGTCGAAGCGTCGGTTAAAGCCGACCATCAGCTTCGCCTTGGTCTCGTCGACGACCTTGATGCAGGCCTTGACGCGGGCAACGTCGAGATCGATTGGCTTTTCGCAGAAGATCGCCTTTCCAGCGCGCGCGAATCGCTCGATCAGTTCGGCGTGGGTGTCGGTCGGGGTGCAGATGACGACGGCGTCGATATCCTTGGCGGCTTCGATCGCGTCGATCGTGCGGACCTCGCAGCCGTAAGCCGATGCGATCGCTTCGGCGGCCTGCGGAAAGGCGTCGGCGACGGCAACGAGCTTGGCATTGGCATCGCCGCTGACGGCCTTCGCATGAACCTTGCCGATACGGCCGGCGCCGAGAAGACCAAATCTGACTGTCATGAGAACCTCCCTTGAATTCGGAACAAATGAACCGAACTGTGATGCTTGTGGAATTTTCATTCCATTTAATGGTTGCCGCGTCAAGCCCGGCGCTCTTTCACATTTACGGAATCCATCCTAAAGACATGTCATCGAAATACCGCGCGGGATAAATATGCAACTCATCGATCCGAACCATCCGGCCTATCGCCCGCTGTGGGCTCGCATCCTGATTGTGGCCGTTTGCTTTGGCTGGGCGCTGGTCGAAATGATCACCGGCGATCCATTCTGGGCGGTCCTGTCGGGCGGCGCAGGCGTCTATGCGGCCTATATGCTGTTCTGGAACTACAAGCCGCAGTCGCCGGAGGCGGACACGGCGCCATCTCCCGATGACGCGGAAGAGGCAGAAGATACAGAAGCCAAGAAGGACGCTGACTAGTCAGCGGGCAAGGTGGCGCAGCGCCTGGTCGATCAGCAGGTTCGCTATCGTCATCCGCTTGGTGGCGTTCTCGCGGAACAGCGGGTTGACGCGATCGGGATGGTTCTGCTTGGCAAAGGCGCGGCGCTTTTCGCTGAGGCTCTGGGCTGTATCACGCGCAGAAATGTCCAGTTCGGCCGCGATATCTTCAGGCGCGATGCGCTCGAGGTGATCGGGCATCACCGGCTCGGGCTCTGGTTCAGGAGGCGGCAAGGGCTCAGGCGACCGCTCGGCCACGGTCTCCGATGCGGCGAATTCCATTGTCTCGAAATATGCCTGGTTGGGTCGCGCTGACGACGCCGAGACGCCTTCCATGACGTCGAACGCGAGGCCGGTATTGAGACCGCTTACGCGGGCGGCGGCGGGTGCATCCTGTTCGACGGTTTCATCGTCCTCCGCCTTCAGGCGGTCGAGCACGGACTGGAACACGGATTGGCCGAACAGCATGATTGCCTCCCTTGGAGGGGCGCATTAGATCCGAACAAGGTGGTGCAAGGCTTGTCAGAGCACTCCCGCCTTCTTGCTTTCGGCCAGTACCAGGTCATAAAGCAGCCGTGCGCTCGGGGGCAGCGCACGTTCCTTGACCGTTATCAGGCTGTAGGGCCTGACGTTGATCTCGAAATCGATCGGCAACACCCGCACATCCGAAGCCTTCGACCGATGGGTCGCCAGGAACTGCGCCACATCGAGCGCGATCGGCGCGATCGCATCCGTCTGGCAAACCGTCGCACAGGTGAGCAGCAGCGAAGAGGTGTTGACGATATTTTCCGGGAGCAGCACGCCGCGAGAAAGGAAGAGGTCCTCGATCGTCCGGCGCAGGAGCGTTCCCGCTGGTTGGAAAACCCAATCATATTGTGGAAGGTCCTCGAGGGAGGCGACCTTCTTCTTCAAGAGCGGATGGCCGCCCCGTACGATCAGACAGGCCTTCTCCACGCCGATTTCCTGGACCTGGAAGAGGCGCGGGTTGAGATCATCGGGAATGCGGCTGATGATGAAGTCATGCTGGGCGGCGAGCAACTCGCGGGCAAGCACGTTGCTCGTTTCAACCTGTATGGTGACCTCTATGCCGGGTAGGGCGCTTCTAACGCGCTTTATCGCCGGCACGACCAGGCTCATGGCTGGGGCAGTGACGGCGCCGATAAAGACGGTACCTCCCTTGCCCGTTTTGAGTTCGGCGATTTCCCGGCCCGCCTCGCGCAGCTCGAGCATGATCTTGCGCGCGCGTCTGGCAAGCGCCTGTCCGAAGGTCGTCAGCACGACGCCGCGTGCCACGCGTTCGTAAAGTGGCGTCTTAACGATCGATTCCATTTCGGACAGGATTCGCGAGGCTGCCGGCTGTGAAATGTTCAGCGCTTCGGCCGCCGCGGAAATCTGCCCGCTATCTTCGATTGCGACGATCATTCGCAGATGATTCAGCTTGAGGCCCAATCGCAAAAAGGCGTCATCGGCAAAGATATCCGTATGAATGTCGACGTGACCATGCGTCTGCGGGTCCGAAATGATCGCCATGGTTGCGGCCTCCCATCCGCGTTCCATTAAAAGTAATACTTTTTAACGATATACCAAAATTGTTATGCACTTTACCAGTTATTCTATTTGACAGTTATGGGATTCCATACCAGTTTGCCGCCGTGTGCTGGTTGGCATTCAACACGTGAGAGCGTGGAGGAGACCTACTTCGTTTCTCACCATCTGAAGTAATTATCCAAGACGGAACCTGCCACAGTTTCGGGGCGGGCGATTTTTCGCACGCGCGTTTATTAACTAAGGGAGAGAGAGATATGAAATCCATTATCTCGTTGATGGCAGCGGCGGCCTTTGGCGTCGCTTCGTTCGTTATGCCGGCTTTGGCAGCCGACAAGGGCACTGTCGGCATTGCGATGCCCACGAAGTCGTCCGCTCGCTGGATCGACGACGGCAACAACATCGTCAAGCAGCTCCAGGACGCTGGCTATGCCACCGACCTGCAGTACGCTGACGACGACATTCCGAACCAGCTGTCTCAGATTGAGAACATGGTCACGAAGGGCGTTAAGGTTCTCGTCATCGCCGCTATCGACGGCACGACGCTTTCCGACGTTCTCCAGAAGGCTCACGACGCAGGCATCAAGGTCATTGCTTATGACCGTCTGATCCGCGACTCGGGCAACGTCGACTATTACGCAACGTTTGACAACTTCAAGGTTGGCGTTCTGCAGGCAACCTCCATCGTTGACGCCCTCGGCCTCAAGGATGGCAAGGGCCCGTTCAACATCGAGCTCTTCGGCGGTTCGCCGGACGACAACAACGCCTTCTTCTTCTATGACGGCGCAATGTCTGTTCTGCAGCCTTACATCGATAGCGGCAAGCTGGTCGTAAAGTCCGGCCAGACCGGCATGGACAAGGTTGGCACGCTGCGTTGGGACCCGGCAACGGCCCAGGCTCGTATGGACAACCTGCTCTCGGCTAACTACACCGACGCGAAGGTCAATGCAGTTCTGTCGCCTTACGACGGTCTGTCCATCGGCATCATCTCGTCGCTGAAGGGCGTTGGTTACGGTTCCGGCGATCAGCCGCTCCCGGTCGTTTCCGGCCAGGACGCTGAAGTCCCGTCGGTCAAGTCGATCATCGCTGGCGAGCAGCACTCCACGATCTTCAAGGACACCCGTGACCTCGCAAAGGTTACCGTCGGCATGGTCAACGCTCTGATGGAAGGCAAGGAGCCTGAAGTCAACGACACCAAGACCTACGACAACGGCGTCAAGGTCGTTCCGTCCTACCTGCTGACCCCGGTCGCAGTTGACAAGACCAACTACGAGAAGATCCTCGTAGAAGGCGGTTACTACAAGGCTGACCAGCTGAAGTAATAATTGTACCAAGTTGGCCGGAACCCCCTGCTTGCGGGTTCCGGTCTTCAATTTTATGATCGCCGCGTCCCTTTGGCTGCTGGCGTTGGATTATGACCATGGACAACACAATCCTCGAAATGCGGAACATCACCAAGACGTTCCCAGGCGTAAAGGCGCTTGAGAATGTGAACCTAAAGGTTCGACAGGGTGAGATCCACGCATTGGTGGGTGAAAATGGGGCCGGCAAGTCGACCCTTATGAAAGTTCTCTCCGGCGTCTACCCAGCCGGAACCTACGACGGCGATATTGTCTACGAAGGCGACGTCCGTCATTTCAAGGCGCTCAAGGATTCCGAAGAAATCGGCATCGTCATCATTCACCAGGAACTGGCACTGGTGCCGCTCCTGTCGATCGCCGAAAACATCTTCCTCGGCAACGAAGTTGCTCAGAATGGCATCATTAAGTGGCAAGAAGCCTTTAAGCGTACGAAAGAGCTGCTGAGCAAGGTTGGCCTCAAGGAGTCGCCGGAAACGCTCGTCACCGACATCGGCGTTGGCAAGCAGCAGCTGGTCGAAATCGCCAAGGCGCTGTCTAAGAGCGTGAAGCTGCTGATCCTCGATGAGCCGACGGCGTCACTCAACGAAAAGGATTCCGATGCACTGCTGGACCTCCTGATCGAGTTCCGCAACCAGGGCCTGACGTCGATCATCATCACGCACAAGCTCAACGAAGTTCGCAAGGTCGCTGACCAGATCACGGTTCTGCGCGACGGCATGACCGTCAAGTCGCTCGACTGTCAGACCGAAGAGATCAGCGAAGACATCATCATCAAGAACATGGTGGGCCGCGAACTCGCCGATCGTTATCCGCCGCGCTCCGTGCCGATCGGCGAAACGATCCTCGAGGTGAAGAATTGGAACGCTTTCCACCAGCATCACCGTGACCGCCAGGTTCTGCACGACATCAACGTCACCGTCCGCAAGGGCGAAGTGGTTGGCATCGCGGGCCTGATGGGCGCCGGCCGTACCGAATTCGCAATGAGCCTGTTCGGCAAATCCTATGGACACAAGATCCATGGTGACGTGTCGATGCACGGCAAGCCGGTCGATGTCAGCACCGTTCGCAAGGCCATCGACGCGGGTCTTGCCTATGTGACCGAAGACCGCAAGCATCTTGGTCTCGTACTCGGCGAGAACATCGTTCACAACACGACGCTCGCCAATCTGGCCGGGGTCTCGAAAGCCACGGTCATCGACACCATCAAGGAATCGAAGATCGCATCGGAATACCGCTCGAAGCTGCGCATCCGTAGCTCCAGCATCTTCCAGGAAACGGTCAATCTCTCCGGCGGCAACCAGCAAAAGGTTGTGCTGTCGAAGTGGCTGTTCTCCGACCCCGACGTCCTGATCCTGGACGAACCCACCCGCGGTATCGATGTCGGTGCAAAATACGAAATCTATACTATCATCAACCAGCTCGCAGCCGATGGTAAGGGTGTTCTGATGATCTCATCGGAAATGCCGGAACTGCTTGGTACGTGCGACCGCATCTACGTCATGAATGAAGGACGTATCGTTGCGGAACTGCCAAAGGGAGAGGCGAGCCAAGAAACCATCATGCGCGCTATCATGCGCTCAGGGGAGAAGAAACAATGACTCCGGTCAACCCTTCAGCCACCGAGGAAAGCAACGTCGTTTCCGTTGCGGACTATATCCGCGCCAACATTCGCGAATACGGCATGCTTATCGCGCTCGTCGCGATCATGGTGTTCTTCCAGTTCTACACGGGCGGCATTCTGTTCAAGCCGGTCAACCTAACGAACCTCGTTCTGCAGAACTCGTTCATCGTCATCATGGCGCTCGGCATGCTGCTCGTCATCGTGGCCGGCCACATTGACCTTTCGGTCGGATCCATCGTTGCCTTCGTCGGCGCGGTGGCGGCTATCATGACCGTCAACTGGCAGATGAACTTCGTACTTGCGGGCATTCTCTGCCTGGTCATCGGTGGCGCCATCGGTGCTGCGCAAGGCTACTGGATCGCGTATCACCGCATTCCGGCCTTCATCGTCACGCTCGCCGGCATGCTCGTCTTCCGCGGCCTGACGCTGTTCGTTCTGGGCGGCAAGAACATCGGCCCGTTCCCGAAGGACTTCCAGGTTATCTCGACGGGCTTCCTGCCAGGCGAAATGATCGATATCGCCGGAATTCCGCTGCATTCCACGTCGCTGGTGCTGACCGTGCTGGGAACTGTCGTGCTCTTCTATCTCGCCTGGCGTCGCCGCAAGGTCAACGAGAGCCATGGCATCGATGTCGAGCCTTATGGCTTCTTCATCGCCCAAAACGTAATCATTTCGTTGGCGATCCTGTTCCTTGGCTTCCAGCTTTCCACCTACAAGGGCCTGCCGAACGTTCTCGTCGTCATGCTCGTGCTGATCGCGGCCTACACCTTCGTGACGCGCCGTACCACGATCGGTCGCCGCATCTACGCAATGGGCGGCAACGAGAAGGCAACCAAGCTGTCCGGTATCAACACCGAGCGCCTGAGCTTCTACACCTTCGTCAACATGGGTGTCCTGGCTGGTCTCGCCGGCATGATCATCGCGGCTCGCCTGAATTCGGCGACCCCGAAGGCAGGCGTTGGCTTCGAGCTTGACGTTATCGCGGCCTGCTTCATCGGCGGAGCTTCGGCATCCGGCGGCGTTGGCAAGATTACCGGTGCCGTCATCGGCGCGTTCATCATGGGCGTCATGAACAACGGCATGTCGATCGTCGGTCTCGGCATCGACTTCCAGCAGATGGTCAAGGGACTGGTGCTTCTCGCCGCCGTCTTCTTCGATGTCTACAACAAGAACAAGGGCTAAGCGCTCCGGCGCTGCCCAGGCATTCGCAGTCATGTGAACTTGCCAATCCGGCTCATTCTGGGAGCCGGATTGGCGAAGCATTTTCCGCGTTATCGAAAAAAGGATGAAGACCGTGCTGATTTCGCAGATCAAGGGTTCGAACGGAGAGATCATTGTCGCCGTGCGCGAGCCGGGCGGTACCGCGAAGGCCGTCAAGAACGCAGGCAGCGTCTATGCGCTGGCCATGGAAGCCGCAAACGGCGGCAAGTCGCTGTTGCAGGTGATTGAAGCACACGGCCTCGGCGATGCAGTCGACCTCGAAAAGGCTTATGCCGAAGGCAAGTTTCTGCCGCCGATGACGCATCCCGACGCTGCGCACCTGCATCTGACGGGCACGGGGCTGACGCATCTAGGCTCGGCTGCAACGCGCGATTCCATGCACAAGAAGACCTCCGAGGCGGCTGAAGAAACCCTCACCGACTCGATGAAGATGTTCAAGATGGGTCTCGAGAACGGCAAGCCGAAGGCCGGCGAGAAGGGCGTTCAGCCCGAGTGGTTCTACAAGGGCAACGGCTACGGTTCGGCTGCTCCGGGCGCGCCGCTCGTTTCTCCCTCCTTCGCGCTCGATGGCGGCGAAGAGCCTGAAATGGCGGGGATCTACGTCGTTGCGGAAGACGGCACACCCTTCCGCATCGGCTTTGCGCTGTCGAACGAGTTTTCCGACCACGTGACCGAGCGGATCAACTATCTCTACCTCGCGCACTCCAAGCTGCGCCCGGCAAGCTTTGGCCCGGAAATCCGCATTGGCGTTGCGCCTGAGGATATCCGCGGCACCTCGCGCATCAAGCGCGGCGACAAGGTGATCTTCGAAAAGCCGTTTCTGTCGGGCGAAGCGAACATGTCGCACACGTTCGCCAACCTCGAATACCATCACTTCAAGTACGGCCTGTTTCGTGTGCCCGGCGACGTCCACGTCCACATGTTCGGCACCGCGACGCTCTCCTTCGCGGAAGGCATCAAGGCTGAAGAGGGTGACGTCTTCGAAATCGAAGTCGCCGAATTCGGCTTGCCGCTGCGCAACCCTCTGAAGATTGCCGCCGAAGAAGAGATTGCCGTCAAGCAGCTCTGATTTCGCAAGGCCCGGCCGCTTCGGCGGCCGGACCGTTTTTAATGGAACGGTGAAGGAGGCCCAGTCGGCCCATGACCATTTATAAGAACCTCATTGCCGGCGAATGGGTCGGCACGGACGCGACGAAGAACATCAATCCGTCGGATACCAACGAGGTCGTTGGCCTCTATGCGGATGGTTCGGCCGAAGACACGAAGAATGCGATCGCCGCCGCCAAGGCTGCTTTCCCGGCTTGGTCGCGCTCCGGCATCTGGGAGCGTCATGTCATCCTGAAGACGGCCGGCGACGAGATCATGGCTCGCAAGGACGAGCTCGGCGCTCTGCTGGCCCGCGAAGAAGGCAAGACGCTTCCCGAGGCAATCGGCGAGACCATTCGTGCATCGCAGATCTTTGAATTCTTTGCCGGCGAAGCGCTGCGTCTTGCAGGCGAGGTCATCCCGTCTGTTCGCCCGAATATTGGCGTCGAGATCACCCGTGACCCGCTCGGCGTCATCGGTATCATCACGCCCTGGAACTTCCCGATCGCGATCCCCGCCTGGAAGATCGCGCCGGCGCTCTGCTACGGCAATACCATCGTCTTCAAGCCGGCCGAACTCGTCCCGGGCTGCTCGTGGGCGATCGTCGACATCCTGCACCGTGCCGGCCTGCCAAAGGGCGTGCTGAACCTCGTCATGGGTAGGGGTTCGGTTGTCGGCCAGGCCATGCTCGACAGTCCTGATGTTACGGGCATCACCTTTACCGGTTCCACCGGTACCGGCCGCCGCGTCGCTAGCGCCTCGATCGAGCATAACCGCAAGTTCCAGCTGGAAATGGGTGGCAAGAACCCGATGGTCGTCCTCGACGATGCCGACCTTGGCGTCGCCGTCGAAGCAGCCGCCAATTCCGGTTTCTTCTCCACCGGCCAGCGTTGCACGGCGTCTTCTCGCCTGATCGTTACCGAAGGCATCCACGACAAGTTCGTCGCGGCGCTAACGGAAAAGCTGCAGACGCTTGTTGTCGACAATGCGTTGAAATTGGGCACGCACATCGGCCCCGTGGTCGATGAAAAGCAGCTGAAGACCGACACCGACTATATCGAGATCGGCAAGAAGGAGGGCGCCAAGCTCGCCTTCGGCGGCGAACTCGTCACCCGCGAAACGCCCGGCTTCTACCTGCAGCCGACGCTGTTCACGGAGGCCACGAACCAGATGCGCATTTCGCGCGAGGAAATCTTCGGACCGGTTGTCTCGGTCATCCGCGTCAAGGACTACGAAGAAGCGCTGGCAACCGCCAACGACACGCCATTCGGCCTGTCTGCCGGTATCGCCACGACGAGCCTCAAGCACGCGACGCATTTCAAGCGAAACTCCGAAGCGGGCATGGTGATGGTCAACCTGCCGACCGCAGGCGTGGATTTCCACGTTCCGTTCGGTGGCCGCAAGGGATCGTCCTACGGTCCGCGCGAGCAGGGCAAATACGCGGCCGAGTTTTACACGAGCGTCAAGACGGCCTATATGCTGGCCTAACGATGGCCCAAAACGATCCGAGCCGCTATGCGGCGGCTCGGACAACGGTATCTCGATATGAGTTCTTCGGAAGCCAGCCCTTCAGCTCTGGCTCTGGCTTTGCATCTGCCCCCGATCTTCAACCTTGACCACGACAGAGAGCTTTTCCCCCGGCGTGCCGATGCGCATGCCTGAAACGGGAGCCGCATCGCGGTAGCAGAGGCCGGAGGCGACACGCACATAGCGTGCGTCGGGGCAGATATTGTTGGCCGGATCGAAGCCGACCCAACCGAGGCCCGGGAGGTGCGCTTCGGCCCAGGCGTGGGTCGCCGACTGCTCGATCTTCTCTTCCATCATCAGGTAGCCGGAAACGTAGCGGGCCGGCACGCCGAGGCTGCGTGCGGCGGCGACAAAAATATGGGCATGGTCCTGGCAGACGCCGCTCTTCTTCTCAAGCGCTTGCTCAGCCGTGGTCTCCGTGTCGCTGGTCCCAGGCAAGTAGGTCACGGTCTCATGTATGCCGGACATCAGCGCGTGCATGCGAGCAAGCTCGTTCTCGCCGCTCACACCCTTGGTGAGTTCCTTGATCAGCTTTCCGGACTTCGTCCTCGGCGTTTCACGCAGGAAAAGCCAGAGCGGGCAGAAGCCGCTATGGGGGCCGAGTACCCCATTTCGATCTTCCGTTTCGACCTCGCCTTCGGCCACGATGCGTGTCGCCCGCTGCTCGCCTTCCAGCGAGACGAGGTTGACGTGGTTGCCAAACTGATCGTCGTATTCGACTTCGGGCCTAGCGCCCTCAACCTGCAGCGACCAGTTGATGACTGACTGTCCGGGAACGGAGAGCGGCGTCAGCCGCAGCCGCTGCAGCGAGAAGGCCGCCGGTTCTTCGTAGTGATATTCGGTGACGTGGCTTATCTTAAGCTTCATCTCATGCCCGCCTATGCATAGAACCGGTAACCATCGGAAATTTCCATGCCGAGCTGGTTGTTGCGTGTGACGAAATCTTCCAGAAATTCATGCAGGCCCTGATCCATGATCTCCTTGATGGCACGTGTCTGGAGTGTCTTGCGGATGGAATCGGCCGTATCATGCGCCGGCAGCCGCTCACCGTAATCCTTGGCGAGATAGCCGAGTTCGCTGACGATCTTCTCGTAGCAATAGGCGAGCGAACGCGGCATCTGGCCGTTCAGGATCAGGAAGTCGGCGATATTCATCGACCGATATTCGCCGTCATACGCCCAGCTGTAGGAGCGGTGGGCGGAGACGGAACGCAGGATCGATTCCCACTGGATGTTGTCGATCGACGTGCCGACGGCCGAGACCGAGGGCAGGAGCACATAATACTTCACGTCGAGAATACGGCTCGTATTGTCCGCGCGCTCGATGAAGGTTCCGATGCGGGCGAAATTGTAGAGTTCGTTTCTGAGCATCGAGCCGTGGAAGGCACCGCGGATCAGCCCGGCGCGATGCTTGATGGCATCGATTGCCTCCGGCATCTCGGCGGCCTTCAGCCGCTTCGAAAGTAGCGATTTTAGCTCGATCCAGAACTCATTGGTCGCTTCCCAGGTCTCGCGGGTCAGGGCGGTGCGCACCATGCGGGCGTTGTTTCGCCCGTAGTCGACGCAGGACATGACGCTTGAGGGATTGGAGCGGTCTCGCAGCAGGTAGTCGATCGCGTCGGCGCTCGTCAGCTTGCTGTGCCCCTCGTCAAAGGTCTCGCGCACGCCGGCGCTTTGCAGGACGCCGTCCCAGTCGTCGTCGCCGGTTCCGCTTCGGGTCAGCGACATGCGCAGGCCGGCATCGATGAGGCGCGCTATGTTTTCTGCGCGTTCGATGTAACGGAACATCCAGTAGAGTCCGTTTGCAGTTCTTCCGAGCATCAGTCCTCCAATACCCAGGTATCTTTTGTGCCGCCGCCCTGGCTGGAATTGACCACCAGCGAACCCTCTTTCAGGGCCACGCGCGTCAATCCGCCGGGAATGATCTGCACCTTGTCGGAGACGAGAACATATGGCCGCAAGTCCACGTGACGTGGCGCAATGCCTTTGTTGACGAGGATCGGCACGGTCGACAGCGAAAGTGTTGGCTGCGCGATGTAGTTGGCGGGCTTCGCCTTCAACTTCTCGGCAAAATCGGCGCGCTCCTTCTTGGTCGCCGTCGGGCCGACCAGCATGCCGTAGCCGCCGGAGCCGTGTACCTCCTTGACCACGAGTTCCTCGAGGTGCTCGAGCACGTATTTGAGGCTCTGCGGCTCGGAACAGCGCCAGGTCGGCACGTTTTCGAGGATCGGCTTGCGTCCGGTATAGAATTCGACGATCTCGGGCATGTAGGAATAGATCGCCTTGTCGTCCGATATGCCGGTGCCCGGCGCATTGGCGATGGTGATGTTGCCGGAACGATAGACATCCATGATGCCGGGGATGCCGAGTGCTGAATCCGGCCGGAAGGTGAGGGGATCGAGGAAGTCGTCGTCGACGCGGCGGTAGAGCACGTCGATCGCCTCATAGCCGCGGGTCGTGCGCATCTTCACCTTGCCGTCGATGACGCGGAGGTCCGAGCCTTCGACAAGCTCGACGCCCATCGTGTCAGCCAGGAACGAGTGCTCGTAATAAGCCGAGTTGTAGATGCCGGGTGTCAGGACCGCAACGCGTGGCTTGCCCTTGCAGCCCGGAGGCGCGAGCGATGCCAGGCTCTGGCGCAGCAGATAGGGATAGTCTTCGACCGGCCGGACCTTGTTGGCATGAAACAGGTCCGGAAACATCTGCATCATCGTTTCACGGTTTTCCAGCATGTAGCTGACACCGGAGGGTGTGCGGGCGTTGTCCTCCAGCACGTAGAACTCGTCCTCGCCGGTGCGCACGATATCAGTGCCGACGATATGCGTGTAGACGCCGCCGGGCGGCCGGAAGCCGATCATCTCGGGCAGGAAGGCGTCATTCCTCTCGATCAGTTCGCGCGGTATGCGACCGGCGCGGATGATTTCCTGCTTGTGGTAGATGTCATCGAGAAAAGCGTTGAGGGCGATTACCCGCTGCTCGATACCCTGTGCGAGCTTGCGCCATTCGCGACCTGAGATGATGCGGGGGATGATGTCGAAGGGAATGAGCTTTTCGGAAGAGTCTGCGTGTCCGTAGACCGCGAAGGTAATGCCAGTCTTGCGGAAGATGTTCTCCGCGTCCCGGGATTTTGCAATCAGATGCGCTCGATCTTGGTTACTGTACCACTCAAAGTATTTTTCATATGGCTGTCGCGGACTTTCGCCCCCGGTGATCATTTCATCAAATGCCAAAGGTGTGGCTCCCCTTTTTTGTTCATTTGAATACAACGCAAATGGCAATGCAAGAACCATGCACAGTTTGAACGCGAGATTCGTGAATCCTTCTCGAGGGCCAAAACAGACGAAAAACTGGGCATTTATCGATAGCTGGCGTCGACACGCCCGCCGTCAATCCTCAGCGTCCGCTCAAAATGTGAGCAGATGAACATTTTCGAGCCGAAAACCGATTCAATTTCGGGCTGAGCGCCGGGTATACGGTTGCGCGAGCATCAGGGAAACTTCAGGTAAGCATCAATGCTTCAGATACGACCGAGCTGCAGCGGGCTTAGGTCGCCTCGCCTGAAAACGCGATCAGGTTTCCGTCGGGGTCCTGCACGATGAAGCTGCGTGCGCCCCATGGCTCGGTGCGCAGGGGCTGGTGGAACGATGCGCCGGCGGCCTGATACTCCAGGTACAGCCGCTTCGGATCGTCGGCCGTTAACGTTGCGGAGAGGGCGTCGACTTCTCGCGCTCTGAAGCCAGCGTCGAAGACCGGCCCGCCGACCTTTCGCAGGTTCAGGCGCGCGCCGTCGCGAAACACCTGGGCATAAAATGGCGGCTCTCCGTACTGGAACGCCACTTCAAAACCCAGTTTCCGAACATAGAACTGGCACGAGGCAATGATATCGGAGACGAAGAGTTGCGGCTCCGCGGAGAGGACGAGCGGACGTCTACTGTCCGACGCTTTCGATTTCGTCATGGTTTCGATCCCTTTGACCAGCGCCGGCCAATCCGTAAAGCCATGCTTTCGGGCAACAAGCTCCTGAGCATCGCTGAGCTTGAAGTCGGCGTCCAATATTTCTCGATCGCTTTGATCTCGATATCTGGGCAGGATCCACCTGATCTGCGCCGCAACCGGATAGTACCGTTCGCGATGCCATCGCAGGTATGTCTTGGCTTGTTTTCTGAGGTTTTCGATATTTGGCATGGGCGCGGCTTACGTTTGACTTTGTCGTACGTAGGCGGGCAATGCCCCTCCGGCCCGAAGCCGACGCGCCCTACAGCAGCACCAGCATGCTAATGCAATGGGCCAATTGCCACAAGGCGAGATTGTAAGGCCGCGGGATCATTTGGCGTCGTGAGACGCGTATTGCAAAGGGCGGGATTTCTCCCGCCCTTTCTTTTTTCAATTAGGCGCGTTCACGGCGCTGACCGTTGCCACCGCGCGACGGACCGCCGCGACGGTTTCCGCCGTTGCCTTCGCGACGTTCGCCGCCGTGGGCCTGCGCGCCACGATCTTCACCGTGTTTGCGGGCCGGGCGGCCGTGCGCATTGCGGGCGCCGCCGCCGGGATGATGACGGTTCTCGCCATTGGCATGGTTGCCATGCTGGGGGCGCTGCGGCTTGCGGGCCGGACGGAAGTCCGACGTTGCCGCCAGATCGTTGTCGGGGCCGGACGTCATCGGCGTAGCCTCGCCACGGCGCTGGCCGCGGAAGTCTTCGTTGCGCTGGGTTTGGCGCTCAGGACGCGGACGACGCTCGCGGCGCTCCTCATTGTTGGCGCGGACTTCGTCGCCAGCTTCAGGGCGCGGACGACGCTCCGGGCGGCCACCTGCACGATGTCCTTCGCCACGGCGCTCACCGCCACGGTTTTCACCACCACGACCCTGGCCGCGGTTGCCGCCATTGCCATTGCTGTTGCCACTGCCATTGCCGCGGCGCGGAGTGGCGTTCATGTTGGCAGGCGCTTCACCACTGGCTACAGCGATGTTGATGTTCATCAGGCGTTCGATGTCGCGCAGGAGACGGGTTTCGTCAGGTGCACAGAAGGCGATCGCGATGCCGTCACGACCAGCGCGGGCCGTACGGCCGATGCGGTGGACGTAGGCATCCGGAACTTCCGGCAGGTCGTAGTTGTAGACGTGGCTGACGGCCGGGATGTCGATGCCGCGCGCGGCAACGTCGGTCGCAATCAGCGTCTTGACGTCGCCGTCACGGAAGGCCTTGAGGGCGCGCTCGCGCTGGCCCTGGCTCTTGTTGCCATGGATGGAAGTGACCGAATAGCCAACGTGGTCGAGGTGCTTCATCAGCTTCTCGGCGCCGTGCTTGGTGCGCAGGAAGACGATCGCGCGTCCGTCAGGGTTCTCGGTGAGTGACTTCTTTAGGAGGTCCGTCTTGTCGTTCTTGCCGTTGACGAAGTGGACATACTGCTCGACCTTGTCGGCAGCCTTGCCCGGAGGTGTCACTTCGACGGTGACCGGGTCCGTCAGGTATTCGCCGGCGAGGTCGGCGATCGATTTCGGCATGGTTGCCGAAAACAGCATCGTCTGGCGCTTCTTCGGCACCATCTTGGCGATCTTGCGCAGGTCGTGGACGAAGCCGAGGTCGAGCATCTGGTCGGCCTCGTCGAGAACGAGGTAGCGTACGGCGGTGAGGCCGATGGCGCGGCGGGCGACGAGGTCGAGCAGGCGGCCGGGCGTGGCAACGAGGATGTCGGTGCCCTTTTCGAGCTGCAGCTGCTGCTTGTTGATCGAGACGCCGCCCACGACGACGTTGATGCGCAGGTGCGACTTGCGCAGGAAGTTCTTAAGGTTCTGGGCGATCTGGTTCACCAGTTCGCGGGTTGGGGCGAGGATCAGCGTACGGGTGGTACGGTTGTCCGGACGCCGCTCTTCAGGGATGATCTTTTCGATGATCGGCAGGCCGAAGGCGGCCGTCTTGCCGGTGCCTGTCTGAGCAAGGCCGATAAGGTCGCGGCCTTCGAGAAGAAGCGGGATCGCCTTTTCCTGAATGGGGGTCGGCTTTTCGATGCCGAGCTGGAAAAGTGTGGCGACGATCGGCTTGGAGATGCCAAGCGATTCAAAATTGGTCAAGTCATAACCTTTTTAGGGCGCGCCAAAAAAATCGGCCGGATCGCAAAATGCGGCCCGGTGTCATTCTGGCGTCAAGAACCCCGCGTGAAGTGGGAACTTGTCTTGTTGGAAAAAGCTTTCCAGCGCTTCTTGCCCGCGTCTTGGGATGCGGCCTGTACGAAATGCGCTTTTGCCCTTCTTCCTGCTCCTATTTGCTGGCAGGGGCACGCTCACGCGGCGGCCGGAAGGTGAAAGCTGGCCTGCATTTGGTCTAGTTGGGGCCAAAAGTCAAGAGCACAGGCTCAACGCCCACCGCAGCGACACCCTATGCCAGCGCCGTTCTCAGTAGCAGACCCGTGTCCGGTAAGCGTCGCCCCAACCGTTGTGCCGCCATACGATATGGCACCGAGGCGCGTAGTAGTACCGCGAATAAGGCCTGTAATAGCTCCGATATGCCGGCCTGTAGTAGCCCCCATAATAGGGTTGGTAGTACGGCCTATAGTAGGACCTGTAATACGGCCGATAGTACGGTCGATAGTATGGGCCCGGATAGCCGTAATAGGCGTAGGGGCGCCCAACCTGCGACAGCAGCAGGCCGCCGACTGCTCCAACGGCAACGCCTCCCCAGAAGTCATGATTGGCGTTCGCGGGCGTTGCCGGGATGAGGGTTGTACCCGTCAGGGTCAATGCCATTAAGCCCGCCGCCATGCTTTTATGAAGTACGGACATGGTCGTCTCCTTTCGTAGACGATGCTTGTTCCTGAAGCCGTCAGGCGAAACCGTTCGGGTATACGGGCCAACTGAACGAGTTCATTTTAGAAACGAGTGAAACTATACCACAGTTCCGCAGGGTTTATTCGGTTTGAACTGCTGCATCGCAGCGGCCGCGCCGGCGCTAGAGCACAGGTTACCTGCGTCCTGCAGGGTGCCGCTGCATTATGGTTAAAGGGTTGTTAAAGAGCGCCCGTTATACTTGCTCGATGAGTAAGCTTTTCCTGACTGAGGACCAACTTTGACATCGAGCGGGGACCTTCTCGAGCTGGCCTGCCGCCGGATCGCGGATCTGGAGCGCCCCGCCTATGTCAAGAACAGCGAGCTTCGCTATGTGGCCGTCAACGAGGCCTATGCATCCTTCTTCGGAAGGGAGATCCCTGATTTCATCGGCTGCCGGAGCCGAGAACTTATCGATACGCCGGAAGAGGAGGCCCGCGAAGACAAGGAGCGGCGCGCGCTCGTCTTCGCGAGTGAGGAAAGTGCCGTTTGTTTGGACAGCAGGGGCTTCGGGCGCGAGCGGGTGCGGATCGAGAGTTTCTCGCCGTCCGAAGACCGCGTCTATGTGCTCGGTATTTTTGAAAGGACAGCTCCACATCAAGACGGCGGCGATCAGCTGACAGGGGCCAAGCCGACGCTTTCGGCATCCGACTTGGCTCGCAGCCGGGCGCTGACGGACGATCTTGAAGGCATTCTTCGTGCTCTCCCAGTCGGTGTCATGATCCTCGACGAAGAGCGCAACGTCCTCTACGCCAATGACGAGTTCTACGATGTCTGGGATCTACCACGTGACGACCGCTTCGACGGCTTGGCCTTCATCGACGTCATCCGTCGCAATCACCAACTCGGTCGCTATGGGGACAGGCTCACGCCGGAGCAGATCCTTGCCCGGCGCGAGAAGCATTTTGCTGCGGAACAGCAGCCGCCAATAGAACTGGGCTGGGTTAACGGCAAGCGGGTCCTGTTCGAGGGCGGCCGCCTTTCCAACGGTCGCGTCCTGCTTTCCTATACTGATGTCACTGCGGTCCGCCAGCGGGAGAAGGAAATTCACGAAACGCGGGCGGCTCTCGCGCATCTCGGCGACTTGATGGAGGACGCGACACGGGCGATGTCGCAGGGCCTCTTGATCGTTCAGGACGGCAACATCCTGCTTGCCAGCGAGCCACTCAGCGAGATCCTCGCCATACCACCTGAATATCTCGCAGTTGGACGGGGGTGGATCGATCTGTTCCGGTTTTGCGCCGAACGTGGCGACTTTCACGGGCAGGAAGATGAAATCCTGCAGAGCTGGCGCGATAACATCGCGGCCAAGAAGCCGATTTCGACGCCGTTCCATGTCGCCGGAGCGCGCTGGGTTAACCTGGATGCGACGATCAGCGAGCGGCAGCACTGGGTTGCGCTGTTCACCGATGTCACCGAAGCGAAGCAGCGTGAGGCCGAGCTTGAGCGGTTGCTATCCCGGGCGGAAGCCGCCGATCGCGTCAAGTCGGAGTTCCTGGCGAATATGAGCCATGAGATCCGAACGCCGATGAACGGCGTTCTCGGAATGGCCGAATTGCTGGCGAAGACCAATCTCGACACGCGCCAGAAGACGTTCATCGATATCATCGCCAAGTCGGGCAACGCCTTGGTGACGATTATCAACGACATTCTCGACTTCTCCAAGATCGACGCCGGCCAGATGACCCTCAGGCGCACGACGTTCGATTTGGTCGAGGCGATCGAGGACGTTACAACGCTCCTGTCTTCGCAGGCGGCTGAGAAGAACATAGAGCTGCTGGTGCGCGCGGCACCCGATTTGCCGTCGGCCGTGATCGGTGACGCCGGCCGCTTCCGCCAGATCATCGCCAATCTCGTCGGCAATGCCATAAAGTTCACCGAGCGCGGTCACGTCCTTGTGGACGTCGGCTTTACGCCGGGCGCGGAAGACGAAATCATGGCGCGCATCCGGGTCGAGGATACCGGCATCGGCATCCCGGGCGACAAGCTCGACTCCATTTTCGACAAGTTCTCGCAGATCGACTCATCCTCCACGCGTCGCCATGAGGGAACCGGGCTTGGCCTTGCCATCACGGCAGGGCTGGTCGACTTGTTCGGCGGCTACCTCGAGGTGGACAGCGAACCGGGGGAGGGCTCGGTCTTTACGGTAAACCTGCCTCTCACCGTGGCAGCGGCGCGCCTTGCTCCAAAGCCCTTGCCGGTCAACGTGACGGGTGCGCGCGTTCTCATCGTCGACGACAACGCGGTCAACCGACAGATTTTGGCCGAGCAGCTGGACCTCTGGGGCTTCGATGGGGCCGCCGCCGAGGACGGACCGGCGGCCATGGCAATAATCGCCGCAGCGAACGAGTTGGGCATCGAGATCGATGCGGTCGTGCTGGATTACCAGATGCCGGGCATGAACGGCGCCGACATCGCACGGAAGCTGCGCGCCGACAGCCGCTTTGAACGGCTGCCGATCATCTTCCTGACCTCAATGGACATTTCCGGGACGGAGAAAGAGTTCGCCGCGCTTAACGGTCAAGCCTATTTGATGAAGCCGGCGCGGGCCAACGTGCTGCGAAACACCATCGTTGACGTCGTGCGGGCAAGTCGCACGAAACAGATCGCTGCGGCGGGGAAGACGGTTCCGGAGGCAGCGCCGCCTCCGCTCGCCAAAGCTGAGCCTTCCGAATGGCCGCCGGCGGAGTTCATCGACGTGCTGGTTGCGGAAGATAACGAAGTCAACCAGATCGTCTTTACGCAGATATTGCAGGAAACCGGCCTCAGTTTTCTCGTCGTCGGCAACGGCGAGGAGGCGGTCGAGGCATGGGATCGCTGCGCACCACGCATCATCATGATGGATGTCTCGATGCCTGTCATGAACGGCCACGACGCGACGCGCGCAATACGCGATCGCGAACGCGTACAAGGTCATCGCGTGCCGATCATCGGAGTGACGGCGCATACGCTGGAGGTCGACCGCGATCTCTGCCTGGACGCCGGAATGGACGATTACATGTCAAAACCGATTAGCCCGGAACTGCTCGAAGAGAAGCTTGCGCTGTGGCTGCGCGCGAGCGAGCAGCACGCGGGGTCTAGGATTTGATGCCGCAGAGCATCTCGCGTTTTCCGGCAAAGCCGGCACGACGCTCCACCGCAAAGCCGGCGGCGATCAGGTTTCGTCGGACAAAGCCGGCCGCCGCATAGGTCGCGAAGGTTCCGCCTGGCTTCGTCTTCTCGCAGACGAGGCGCATCAATTCCTCAGACCACATGTCGGCATTGCGCGATGGGGCGAAGCCGTCGAGATACCAGGCATCGAAGCCGGCTTGCGCGGCCGCGACGCCTTCGAGAGCATGGCCGTGGATAACGCTGAGCGACGTCTGGTCATCGAGCCGCAGGAAGACGCTTGCTTCCGGCGTTTCCGGCCAGGCGGCCGCCAGGGCTTGCCGCTCGATGTCGATCTCGGCCCAATGAGAAAGCGCACGGTCGATTTCCCCACGCCGCATCAGATAAAGTTCAAACGACATGAAGTGTAGTTGCTGCCCGTTGCGCCGAAAGAGTTTCCATTGCCGCCACGTTTCGGCGAAATTCAAACCTGTGCCGAAGCCGAGCTCACCGATCAGGAAGTCGCCGTTATCCTGCCAGCGCTGCGGCAGGCCGTTGCCGGCGAGGAAAACGTGTCCGCATTCCAGCCGGCCATCGGTCTGGCAATAAAAATGGTCGCCAAAGGCCGGTGAATAGGGCATATCGCCGTCGCGCCACTCCAGCGGCTGGTGGGGGCCAGCACTCTTTTCGGGATCAGTATCTGTCATGCCAAAAGCCGATAGTCCGACCGCGCGTTCCGGTCAATCATCGACTGCCCTGCTGATCATCGGTGGCGGTATCATGGGGCTATGGGCAGCGGTTCAGGCGGAACGCCTGGGCATCAATGCATGGCTCATCGAAGCCGGCCGGCTTGGTCACGGCGCGAGCGGCGGTCTGCTCGGGGCGCTGATGCCGCACATGCCGGACAAGTGGAATGCCAAGAAGCAATTTCAGTTCGATGCGCTCGTTTCTCTGGAGGCGGAGATTGCAGCGTTGGAACGGCAGACCGGTCTTTCCGCCGGCTATAGGCGCTCGGGCCGCCTCATTCCGCTGCCGAAGCCGCATTTGCGCGAGATCGCGCTCGGTCATTCCCGGGATGCCAAGCATCGCTGGATCGCCGGCGAGCAGCGCTACCACTGGCGCGTGCTCGACAAGCCTCCCCAGGACAACTGGCTGGACGCAGCGGCAGGTGAAAGCGGCTTCGTGCACGACACGCTTGCCGCCAGAGTCGCGCCGCGGTCGCTCATCGCGCTCCTAGCGGCATCACTGCGCGACGCACGGAGCGTCCGCGTTGCCGAAAACGTTTCGGTCGATGATCTCGCTCTTGAGCGCAAGGTTGCGATTACCAGTGCAGGTGACATTGCTTTCAGACAGTGCATTGTCGCTGCCGGCCACCAATCCTTTCCATTGCTGCAGCGGTATACCGGTGGCCTTGTGAAGCCGCTGGGCCAGCCCGTCAAAGGCCAGGCAGCCCTGCTGAAAGTCGACATAGCCCCGTCCTTGCCGACGATCTTTCGCGACGGGCTGTATATCGTTGCGCATGAGGGCGGCCATGTCGCCGTCGGCAGCACCAGCGAGAATCGCTTCGACGAACCATTCTCGACGGACGAGCAGCTCGACGCGCTGCTTGAGGCATCTGCCCAATTGGTGCCGGCGTTGCGAGGCGCGCCCGTTGTTGAGCGGTGGGCCGGTCTGCGGCCGAAAGCGATCGATCGTGATCCGATGATCGGCGTCCATCCCGACCATGCCGGCCTGATCGCATTGACCGGCGGCTTCAAGGTCAGCTTCGGCCTGGCGCACCGTCTGGCTGCGGCAGCGATCCACCTCGCGGCCGGCCGCCAGCCGCCCTTCGCGCTGCCGGAAAGCTTCTTGCTCGCCAATCACATCTGCGTCGCTTCACGCTAAACGTGAATTAGCACCTCCTGCCTTTCGTTATTCTGTCATGCAAATCACCTATCTGCTAGCGCAACCGCGGCGCCGACGGAGGGCTGTGCCGTTTGTTCGACGGAGGAAATTGGATGCGCTATGCCATTTGCTTTACACCCGCTGCGAGCGACCCGCTTTCGCACGTGGCTGCAAACTGGTTGGGTCGAAACGTGTTCTCTGGCGAGATGGTCGAGCCGACAGCGATCCGCGGCCTGAGCATTCACGAGATTGCCTTCCATACGGCGCTACCGCGCCGCTATGGCTTCCAAGGTGTTCTGAAGGCGCCCTTCCGCCTCGCCGCCGACGTAACGGAGGCGCAACTTCTGCGGGATCTGATGCGCTTCTGTGGAACGCTGACGCCGTTTCACATCCATCAGCTTGAGGTGGCGAGGCTCGGTGTATTCTACAGTCTCGTTCCGTCGCGGCCTTGCGAACATGTCCACTATCTTTCCAGTGCCGTCGTTCAAGAGTTCGACCGATTCCGGGCGCCGTTGAGCGAGGCAGAAATCGAGCGGACGGACCCGGGTGGCCTGTCGGCGGCGCAGTTCGCCAATCTGTATCGCTGGGGCAGCCCTTTTGTGATGGACGAGTTTCGCTTTCATATGCCGCTGACCGGTCCTGTCAGCCACTGCGACATGCCACGGGTCGAGCAGGCGCTTCGGAACGCCTTCGAGCCAGTCCTCGCCGATCCCGTCAAGGTCGCCAATGTCGCGCTGATGGTCGAAGAGGGGAATGGCGGGCCGTTTAGCGTGCATTCGCTGCATCCGATGGGCAAGGTCAGCGCACGTCGAGATCGTGTTCCTACACTGGCCTAAGAGTTTGCGCCGCAAAGGCAAAACTCTGTTGCGTACTTTCCGTCTCGACATTCCTTCTCTGGATGCTACCGTTTCGCCGACTTTCAGGAAGGTGATTTCATGGTATCCGAAACTTATCCGCGCAATCTGATCGGTTACGGTCGCAACACGCCCGACCCGAAGTGGCAGGGCGATGCCTGCGTGGCCGTTCAGTTCGTTATCAATTACGAAGAAGGCGGCGAAAGCTGCATTCTCGATGGCGATCCTGCCTCCGAAAACCTTCTGTCGGAAATTGTCGGTGCCGCGTCCTGGCCGGGTCAGCGAAACCTCAATATGGAATCGATTTACGAATATGGCTCGCGCGCCGGGTTCTGGCGCTTGTGGCGCATGTTCACGGAGCTCAAGGTTCAGGCCACCGTTTATGGGGTGACGCTTGCTATGGCGCGCAACCCGGAGGCGGTCGCGGCCATGAAGGAAGCCGGTTGGGAGATCGCCAGCCACGGGTACCGCTGGCTTGAGTACAAGGACTTCCAGGAAGACGTCGAGCGCAAGCATATCCAGGAAGCCGTGCGCCTCCACACGGAACTGACCGGCGAACGTCCCTACGGAATGTACCAAGGCAAGCCTTCGGACAACACGCTGCGCCTCGTCATGGAAGAGGGCGGTTTCCTTTATTCCTCTGACTCTTATGCCGACGATCTGCCGTTTTGGGTGAAGGGTGTCGATGACAACCCGTTCCTGATCATACCCTATACGCTCGAGACGAACGACATGCGCTTTGCAACGCCGCAAGGCTTCAATTCCGGCGATCAGTTCTTCACTTACCTCAAGGATGCCTTCGATACGCTGTATGAAGAGGGGAAGGCCGGCAGCCCGAAGATGATGTCGGTTGGCCTGCATTGCCGTCTCGTCGGTCGTCCCGGTCGCGCCGCAGCGTTGAAACGCTTCATCGAATATGTGCTGAAGCACGACAAGGTGTGGATACCCAGGCGAATCGAGATCGCGCAGCATTGGCATGCCCACCACAAGCCGGAGACAATCTGATGCTTTCGCGGGACGAGTTCGTGTCACGCTACGGCGGTGTCTTTGAACATTCGCCGTTCATTGCCGAGCGTGCCTATGACGACGGTTTCGTCGGCGACGAACTGACGGTGGATCGTGTCCACACGGCGCTCGTTGCCATCTTCCGGGCGGCGAGTCCGGAGGAGCGGCTCGGCGTGCTGCGTGCCCATCCCGATCTTGCCGGACGTCTCGCGATAGCGGGTGAGCTTACCGAAGACAGCAAGAAAGAGCAGGCAGGCGCCGGGCTCGATCGGCTGAGCGCCGCGGAACATGGCCGCTTCACCGAGCTCAACACGGCCTATGTCGAAAAGTTCGGCTTTCCCTTCATCATCGCGGTTAAGGGCCTGAACAAGGATGACATTCTGGCTGCCTTCGAAAAGCGCATCGACAACACGCGCGATGAAGAGTTCGAAACAGCCACCGCACAGGTCGAGCGTATCGCGTTTCTGCGCCTTGAGATGATACTGCCGGGGCGTTGAGACAGGCAGCTCCTTGGTGCTTTTCTCTTTTGCGCCCGTGACTTATAGTTGCGCCATGAGGCCATCCGAAGTGCTGGAGAAGAACAGGCAGGCGATCCGCGAAGTGACGAAGCGCTTCAACGCGGCGAACCCACGTGTCTTCGGCTCCGTGGCGCGCGGCGAGGACCGGCCGGACAGCGATCTGGATATTCTGGTGGATGCGCTGCCGGGCAGCACATTGTTGACGCTGGGCGGCTTGCAGGACGCACTGGAACAGATGATGCTGGGTACGTCCATCCATCTGCTGACGCCCGGCGACTTTCCCGAACCCGTGCGTATCCGTGTCCTTTCGGAAGCGAAGCCCATATGAGCCTCGAGCGAATTTCCTACCTGCTGGAGCGCATGCGGCAAGCCGCTACCGATGCCCATCAAATGGTCACCGATGTCAGTAAGGAGCACTTTCTGGCTGATATCATCCTTCAGCGGGCGGTCGGAATGAGCCTCCTGATGGCTTCGGAGATCGCTGCACAACTCATAAAGATCCATCCCGAGTTTATGGTAGAGCACCCCGAGTTCCCTTGGGGCGCGATGCGAGGCATGCGCAATCGTATTGCTCATGGCTATTTCGACATCGATCTCGACAAGATTTGGGCGACCGCGAAAGACGATGTTCCCGACCTGCTCTACAGACTTGACCTCGTGCGCAATTGGCGTGCCGAAGGCGAATAAAGACATGTCTCAAATCCTCGATATTGTTCCGCTGACCAAATCCGCCTTTGCGCCCTTCGGTGATATCATCGAAGCCGATCCGGTAACGATGCGCTATATCAACAACGGAACGACCGAGCGCTTCCATGCGCTTGCCGCTGCCGAAGCGGCAGGCGAGGGCGCGCGCGTCATCATCAACCTGTTTCGCGGCCAGCCGCGCCACTTTCCCTATGAAGTTGGCATGATGGAGCGGCATCCGTTCGGCAGCCAGAGTTTTTCGCCTATCTCCGGCCGCCCCTATCTCGTCGTCGTCTCCGAGGACGAGGGCGGCAAGCCCGGTCGTCCGCGGGTGTTTCTGGCGCGGGGCGATCAGGGCGTGAACTATCGCCGCAATACCTGGCACCACCCGTTGATGTCGCTTGGCGCCGTAAGCGATTTCCTTGTTGTCGACCGCGAGGGACCCGGCAACAATCTGGAAGAATACTTCTTCGAAAGGCCCTTCATCATCAGCGAGCCGAGCCTATGACCGGACTGACCACCCACGTACTAGATACCGCGTCCGGCAAGCCGGCCGAGGGATTGCGGATCGATCTCTTTCACCTTGAAGGAGAGGTCCGTCGCCATATGAAGACGGTCAAGACCAATTCCGACGGCCGCGTCGACGGCGGGCCGATCCTGATCGGCGATAGCTTCAAGGCGGGGACTTATGAACTCGTCTTTCATGCCGGAGACTATCTGCGCGCCGAGGGTATTGCTCTGCCACACCCGGCCTTTCTGGATCTCGTGCCCATCCGCTTCGGTATTGCCGACGTCACCGCGCATTACCACGTGCCCTTGTTGATCTCGCCTTACGGCTATTCGACCTATCGCGGTAGCTAGGTGATGCGGTTTGCGGCGATCGCGGATGTACACGGCAACCATCTGGCGCTCGAGGCGGTGCTGGCCGATATCGCGGCGCAGGGCGTTACCGAGATCGTCAATCTCGGCGATTGTTTCAGCGGCCCGCTGACGGCAGGGCGAACTGCGGAGCTTCTGCGGGAGCGAGACATGCTAACCGTCCGCGGCAATCACGATCGCTATCTGATCGAACAGCGGCGCGAGGCCATGCATCTTTCGGACACGGCAGCGTTTGATCAGCTGACGGCGGACGACCTGCAATGGTTGCGCGGCCTGCCGACGAGCGCCGTTTATCGGAGCGAGGTCTACCTTTGCCACGCGACGCCTGCGAACGACAGCACCTATTGGCTGGAATCCGTGTCTACGGAAGGCCATGTCTTCCTGAAGCCGCTTGCAGAGATCGAGGCGTTGGCCACGGGCGCGGATTTCCCGCTGATCCTCTGTGGCCATAGCCATATCCCGCGACTGGTTCGCCTCAGCGATGACAGGCTGATCGTCAATCCCGGCAGCGTCGGCTGCCCGGCCTATGACGACGATCGACCGCATTACCACAAGGTCGAGACCGGCCACCCGCTGGCGTCCTATTGTATCCTGGAAAAGGGCGAGACCGGCTGGCTCCCTGCCTTCCGCACGGTCGCCTACGACTACATGGCCATGTCGCGCCTCGCAAATGAAAACGCCCGCCCGGATTGGGCAGGCGCGCTCGCGACCGGTTGGATGCCGTAGCTTCTTTTCTTACTGCCGACCGAGCAGTATGGAAGAATTGACGTCGTTGATGTCGCGCTTGCCGCAGAGCGCCATGGTGATGTCCATCTCCTTGCGGAGGATGCTGAGCGCGAGTGTAACGCCGTCCTTACCCATGGCGCCGAGGCCGTAAAGGAAGGGGCGGCCGATATAGGTGCCCTTGGCGCCGAGGGCGACTGCCTTCAACACGTCCTGGCCGGAGCGGATGCCGCCGTCGAGATGCACTTCGATCTTGTGGCCGACCGCATCGACGATTGGCTCCAGCATGCTGATCGAAGAGGGGGCGCCGTCGAGCTGGCGACCACCATGGTTGGAAACGATGATGGCGTCGGCGCCTGTTTCTGCTGCTGCCTTGGCGTCCTCGACGTCGCAGATGCCCTTGATGATCAGCGGGCCGCCCCACTGCTCCTTGATCCAGGCGACGTCGGCCCAGGAGAGCTGCGGGTCGAACTGTTCGGCGGTCCAGGAGGAGAGCGACGAGAGATCGGAAACATTCTTGGCGTGGCCGACGATGTTGCCGAAGCTGCGGCGCTTGGTCTGCAGCATGTCGAGGCACCAGAAGGGGCGTGTCGCCATCTGCCAGATGTGCTTCGGCGTGAACTTCGGCGGGGCGGAGAGACCGTTGCGCAGGTCCTTGTGGCGCTGGCCGAGGATCTGCAGGTCAGCGGTCAATACGAGAGCCGAGCACTTCGCCGCCTTGGCGCGGTTGATCAGGTTGAGCACGAAATCCTTGTCGCGCATCACGTAGAGCTGGAACCAGAATGGCCTGGTGGTAACCGAGGCGACATCCTCGATCGAGCAGATGCTCATCGTCGACAGCGTGAAGGGAACGCCGGCTTCTTCCGCAGCACGGGCTGCCAGCATTTCGCCGTCTGCGTGCTGCATGCCAGTCATGCCAGTCGGGGCGAGCGCCACTGGCATCGACACTTTCTGGCCGATCATGGTCGTTTCAAGTGTCCGGTTCGTCATGTCGACGAGGACGCGCTGGCGCAGCTTGATCTTGGCAAAATCGCTCTCGTTCGCCTGGTAGGTCGACTCCGTCCAGGCACCCGAATCCGC
Source organism: Rhizobium sp. RHZ02 (assembly GCF_014851575.1). Taxonomy (NCBI): domain Bacteria; kingdom Pseudomonadati; phylum Pseudomonadota; class Alphaproteobacteria; order Hyphomicrobiales; family Rhizobiaceae; genus Rhizobium; species Rhizobium sp. RHZ02. The sequence goes on along the minus strand of NZ_JACUZX010000014.1, from coordinate 99,562 downwards.
ATAGTCGAAAAACATCTTCGGGACGCGGCGCTGGGCGAGGCTCTTGAGGTCGGCGATTGTGAGAGGAGTGGCCATGGATAAGACTTTCACATCTGAATAACGCCATGGCCCTTAACATGATTTCCGAGGCTTTGTGTATCTCTTTCGTCGCCTATGGGACAAGAATCAGGCTGCCTGCCGCCCGTCCTTCCTCAAGGAATTGCTGGGCTTCCGCAGCCGCCTCTAGAGGGTATTCGCGGGCAATTGTCGACGTTATGCCTGAAGCCAGCATTCCGACCACGGCTTCAGCTGCCGTCAGGTAGGCTGCAGTGTCCGTGATGTAAGCCATGACGCTGGGATGTGTCAGCGATTTTCCGGGGCGAAGCTCATCAACTGAGACAGGCGGGATCGGCCCGCCGGCCTGTCCGATTGTGGCGACGACACCGAAGGGACGAACGGCCGCTATGGATTTTGCCAGCATGCCGCCCCCGATGCCGTCATACGCGACATCGACGCCGCGGCTGTCCGTCAACCGCTTCACTGCGGCGACGACATCTGCGTCTCGGCCGATGATCAGATGGTCCGCACCGTAGCTGCGGGCGAGATCGGCCTTCTCCTCCGAACTCACGGTTCCGATGACTGTAGCGCCGAGATACTTTGCCCACCGCACGAGAATACTTCCAAGCCCGCCGGCGGCGGCATGAATGAGAACGGTCGTTCCGGGCTCGACGCGATAGGTCTTCGTCAAGAGCATGTACGCTGTCAGCCCCTTGAGCATGGACGCGGCCGCAACCTTTGAAGGTACGCCATCGGGCAGGAGAACGGCGCGGGCCGCCGGCAAGAGCCTTGTCGCGGCATAGGCGCCGACAGGCGCGCCGGCATAGGCTACGCGATCGCCGGGTTTCAGTCTCGTGACGGCGCTTCCAACGGCTTCGACAGTGCCTGCTCCCTCGACCCCGAGTACGGCGGGATAGGCCGGCAGGGCGTAGAGCCCGCGACGGTGGTAGATATCGAGGAAATTCATACCGATCGCGTCGTGACGGATGCGGATCTCGTTTGCGCCAGGCTCCTGCGGCTGCTGTTCTGATACCTGTAGTTGCTCGATGCCTCCTGGTGCGAGAAGCGTAACGGCCTTATCCATGAAACGTGCTCTCCGATTGCTGCTGCAGCCATCATCGCCCATGGCGTTATGGTCGAAAATTCCCTATCGTTTCTCATTGCATGGGAAAAAATGAACAATGATCGATTGGGAAAACCTTCGCTACTTCGCGGCGCTCGCTCGTGCCGGAACGTTGCTCGGAGCTGCGCGCGCCCTCGGAGTGGAGCACGCGACAATTGCCCGTCGAGTGGCCGGGCTCGAGGAGCAGATGGGTGTGAAGCTGGTCGACCGGCGCGGTCGGCGCATCGTGCTGACGCCGGAGGGCGAGCGGGTGGCGGGCATGGCGGAGCGGATGGGGCAGGAGGCGCAGGCCATCGAACGCTTGGGGCTTGCGGCCGGCGCGACGCTTGCCGGCGAGGTCAGGATCAGCGCGCCACCGACGCTCGCGGCTGCAATGTTGCCGGCAGCGCTGGTCGCCTTGCGAGCCCGCCACCCAGATATTGGTATCACCATCGTCGGCGAGACCCGCTATGCGTCACTCGACAGGCGGGAGGCGGATATTGCGGTCCGCATGACGAAGCCGGAACAGGGCAATTTCGTCATCAGCAAGCTTGGGAATGTCGGCTTCGGCTTCTATGCCACGGCTGCCTATCTGGCCGCGACGTTGGAGGAACAGCGGACTTTCATCGCCTACGATGAAACGATGGCGAGCGCACCGCAGTCGATCCGGCTCGCCGACGCGACTGAGGGAAGGAAGGTGGCACTAAGGGCAACGACGCTGGAATTCCAGCTGGCGGCGGCGCGCGCTGGCGGCGGCATCGCCATGCTGCCAAATTTCATGCTGGCGGGTCGTGATGATCTCGTCGAGGCTATTCCTCAGCGGCAGCCGCTGACTCGGGAGTTCTGGCTCGTCGTCCATGCCGACATCCGCAACGTGCCGATCATCCGGGTTGTGATGGAGGCACTGAAGTCGATTCCGTGGTCCGGCTAGCAGCTGCGGGCATTTCCGTGGGCAATAGCGCAGGTGGTTGGGGCTAAGAGGCGGCCTGAGCCGGCCGCCCCTAGTCAATATTCTTGCTTGGTCGGCCTGACAGGATCTCGTTGACGTCGACATCCTCCGGCTGGCTCATGGCGAAGGCAACCATACTCGCGAAAGAGTCGGCCGGGATCGCCATTGCGTAGACCTTGCGGACGCGCTCGGCGACGTCAGGTTCAGTGATGCTGTCGGGCAGCTCGGTCGCAACGGCGCCCGGCGAGATGATCGTCGTGCGGATGTTGAAGGGCTTTACCTCCTGCCGCAGCCCTTCGGAAATGATGCGCACGCCATGCTTGGTCGCGGCATAAACGGCGCCGCCCGGATTGACCTTGTGGCCGGCGACCGACGAGACGTTGATGACATGGCCACTCTTCTGCTGCTTCATATAGGGCAGCGCTGCGGCAATGCCGTAGAGCACGCCCTTGAGGTTGACGTCGATCATGCGGTCCCAACCCTCGACCTTGCCGCGCTCCAGCGGAGAGTGCGGCATCAGGCCGGCATTGTTGATGATGACGTCGACGCGGCCATGCAGCCGAACGGCGTGGTCGACCAGGCGTTTGACCTGATCGACCTTAGTTACGTCGGTCTCGACGACGGCGTCGCTGCCGGGGCCGAGTTCGTCGGCGATCGCATTCAGCCGGTCGAGACGCCGGGCGCCGAGAACGAGTTTGGCGCCGTCTCGCGCCAGGTGTCTGGCCGCCGCTTCACCAAGGCCGCTGCTCGCGCCGGTGATCACGACGACCTTGTCCTTGATACTGTAGTCATGACAGATCCTTTCCCTTCGCTTGGTCACCGCTCAGCGGTCGACCCTTGCCTGTAGGTGTGCCGGATAGCGGTCACCCTCGACCTTTATGCCGGCGAGCGCGGTTTCGATGGCGGCAAGGTTTTCCGCCGTCAGCTGCGCGGCAGCGGCGCTGATGTTCTCTTCCAGACGGTGCATCTTTGTCGTTCCGGGGATCGGAACGATCCAGGGCTTGCGGGCCAGCAGCCAGGCAAGCGCGATCTGTGCCGGGGTCGCGCCCTTGTCGCGGGCGATCTCGCCGAGGCGATCGACGAGCGCTTGATTGGCCTTGCGGGCTTCGGCGGAAAAGCGCGGAACGACGTTGCGGAAATCCTTGCTGTCGAAGGTGGTCGTCTCATTGATCGCGCCGGTCAGGAAGCCCTTGCCGAGGGGGCTGAACGGAACGAAGCCGATGCCAAGCTCCTCGAGCGTCGGCAGGATGTCCTGTTCTGGCTCGCGCCACCACAGCGAATATTCGCTCTGCAGCGCGGCGACCGGCTGCACTGCATGCGCGCGGCGGATCGTCCTGGCGCCGGCTTCCGAAAGGCCGAAGTGCTTGACCTTGCCTTCGCTGATCAGGTCCCTGACCGTGCCGGCGACATCCTCGATCGGCACGTCAGGATCGACGCGGTGCTGGTAGAAGAGGTCGATCACGTCGGTGTTGAGGCGCTTCAGCGCCGCATCGGCAACCTCTCTGATATGAGCAGGGCGGCTGTTCATGCCGCTCTGGCCGCCATCCGGGCCGAAGTTGAAGCCGAACTTGGTGGCGATGACGACCTTGTCGCGGAATGGCGCCAGCGCCTCGCCAAGCAGGGTCTCGTTCTTGTAGGGACCGTAGGCTTCCGCGGTGTCGAAGAAGGTGACGCCGCGTTCGAAGGCGGCGCGGATTAACTTGATCGCGTCCGCGGTGTCCATTGCCGGGCCGTAGCCATAGCTTAAGCCCATGCATCCGAGGCCGAGCGCGGAGACTTCGAGGCCGCTTTTTCCGAGTGTGCGCTTCTGCATGGAATTTCCCTTTCCTAGCCCTGGTATTGTTCGTCGGTGACCGTTTCCATCCAGTCGACCACCTTGCCGTCGAGGGCTTCGGCGATCGCGATGTGGGTCATGGCTGTTGTCGCGGATGCGCCGTGCCAGTGCTTTTCGCCCGGTTCGAACCAGATGATGTCGCCGGCGCGAATTTCTTCCACAGGTCCGCCGTCACGCTGTGCGCGGCCGGTACCGGAGAGGACGATCAGCGTCTGACCGAGCGGATGGGTGTGCCAGGCGGTGCGGGCGCCGGGCTCGAAGGTCACCGTTGCACCGCCGACGCGTGCTGGCGCCGCCCCGTTGAACGGCGCATCGATGCGGACCGTCCCAGTGAAATAATCCGCCGGTCCCTTGGCGGATGGATCGGAGCCGTTTCGCTTGATTTTCATCTTTCGTCCTTTCGTGAGCTCAGGAGCGTGCTGCTCGGCCGACGTTCGGAAGAAGATCTAGTGCGGATGCTTTCCTGCGATTAGATGGTATAAACGGCATAAACTTATGAGTGAGATTCATGAATGACGCGGCAATCGATCAACGACCTCATCGCCTTTCTGGCCGTGGCGCGGGAGAGAAGCTTCACGAAGGCCGCAGCCAAGCTCGGCGTGTCGCAATCGGCGCTCAGCCATACCGTCCGCGGCCTTGAAACACGCCTCGGCCTGCGGCTGCTGACGCGCACGACACGCAGCGTGTCGCCGACGGAGGCAGGCGAGCGTCTGCTGAGCTCGATCGGGCCGCGTTTCGATGAGATCGAGAGCGAGTTGGCTGCGCTCAGCGAATTTCGCGAGAAGCCGGCGGGTACGATCCGCATCACGGCGGGAGAGCACGCCGCTGACGCCATACTCTGGCCCGCGCTGGAGAGGCTGTTGCCTGATTATCCCGATATCAATGTCGAGATCATCGTCGACTACGGGCTGACCGACATCGTCGCCGAGCGCTATGACGCCGGCGTCCGCCTTGGCGAGCAGGTGGCGAAGGACATGATCGCTGTGCGCATCGGGCCGGACATGCGGATGGCTGTCGTCGGAGCGCCTGCCTATTTCGACCGGCAGCTCAAGCCGCAGGCGCCTGCCGAACTCACCGACCACAACTGCATCAACCTGCGCCTGCCGACCTATGGCGGGGTCTATGCCTGGGAGTTCGAGAAAGAAGGGCGAGAGGTAAAGGTGCGGGTGGAGGGGCAGTTGGTGTTCAACAACGCGCAGTTACGGCTGAACGCAGCGCTTTCTGGCCTCGGTCTGGCGTTTATGCCGGAGGCGCTGGTGTGGCAGCCACTGTCCGATGGACGGCTCGTTCGCGTCCTTGAGGATTGGTGTGCGCCGTTCCCCGGATATCATCTCTATTATCCGAGCAGCCGGCAGACGTCGCCGGCCTTCGCCCTGCTGGTCAATGCGCTTCGCTACCGGGGGTGAGGCATACGAAATTCGCCTGCTCGCTGCGGACCGATGCCGACCTCAACGGGCAGATCTCAGATCGCACTCTTGGCGGCGACGCCTGCCACATAGGTCTCCACGATCGCGCGGTCGTCGCCCATGGTTTGCAGCAGGAAGAGTTCTTCCGGCAGCGTCTTCACGACCTCCATCTTGAGCGCCATGGCGGGCGTTGCGGCGGCGTTGAGGACGACGATATCGGCGTCGGAGCCGACATCGAGCGTACCGATCCTGTCGGCAAGGGACAGTGACCGGGCGTTGCCCAATGTTATGTGATAGTAGCTCTCCAACGGGTTCAGGCGTTCGCCGAGCAGCTGCTGGATCTTGTAGGCCTCGTCCATCGTGCGCAGCATCGAATAGCTGGAGCCGCCGCCAATGTCGGTCGCGACCCCGATGCGCACCGGCTTTTCGCGGCGCGCAAGCGCCTTCAGCGGGAAAAGACCCGAGCCGAGGAAGAGGTTCGACGTCGGGCAATGCACCGCGACCGAGCCTGCTTCGCTCATCGCATCGGCCTCGCGATCCGAAAGATGGATGCAGTGGCCGAAGAGCGTCTTGTCGCCGAGCAGGCCGTAGCGCGCGTAGATGTCGGTGTAGTCGATCGCCTCGGGATAAAGCTCGCAGGTGAACTTGATCTCGTCGTGGTTCTCGGAGAGGTGAGTCTGGATGTGGAGGTCGGGAAACTCGCGGGCAAGCGCCTGGGTGGCCTCCATCTGTGCGGGCGTCGAGGTAATCGCGAAGCGCGGGGTGATGGCGACGTGGCAGCGCGCCTTGCCGTGCCAGTCCGCGATGATCTGGCGGGTCTCGTCATAGCCCATCTGAGGTGTGTCGAGCAGCCCCTGCGGGGCGTTGCGGTCCATCATCACCTTGCCGCCGATCATGCGCATGCTGCGCCTCAGCGCTTCTGCGAAAAAGGCGTCGGCGGAGGTCTTGTGGACGGAGCAGTAGGCGACGGCCGTCGTCGTGCCGTGGCGCACGAGCTCATCGTAGAAATGCGTGGCGATGCGCTGGGCGTGATCGCTTTCGACGAAGCGGCATTCCTCGGGGAAAGTATAAGTGTTCAGCCATTCCAGCAGGTTTGCCGCATAGGAGGCAATGACCTGCATCTGCGGGAAATGCAGGTGCATGTCGATGAAGCCAGGCATGATCAGATGAGGACGATGGTCGACGGTTACGGCATCGGCGGGGGCGTGCGGACTCACCTTGTCATACGCGCCGCAGGCAACGATCAGGCCATCCTTGATCAGGAGGGCGCCGTCGCTTTCGTAGAGATAGCTTCCACTATCGCCAAGATCTTGGGGTGCGCGCAGGAAGGAAAGCAGGCGGCCGCGGAGGAGGGTATGTGTCATGGCTTTCTGTCTCTGTCGATTGTCTTCTTGTTGCGCCGTTGGCGTCAGGGCGCCGGCTGGGCGGCAATGGCCGCCGGAGTGTCGGCGCAGCCGTACATGGTCTTGTCTCTGAATGCCAGAACCGCGTTCAGCGTGTAGTGACGATCGGACATGCCGTCTGAGCAATCCCCTTTGGTCAGCGTCAGCTTGAAGGGTGCCGGCCCGTCGGCGATCGTCCACGTGGCGCGATCGTTCTCGATGACCGGACCGGAGTTGGCGCTTTTGACGTCCTCGATACCTGGACGGCTGAACGTGAGCCCGTCGGTGCGGATCTTGATCGCCCAGAAGGGCTCGGTGCCAAGGGCGTTCAGATCGCCGGAAAAATTGCCAGCGGCTGGTGCCGCGCCGCCCTCCGATCCCGAAGCATCCGCTCCGCTCTGCCCGCAGGCGGTCAGGGTGGCGGCGAGGAGAAGGGCGCGAAGGGCGGCTGAGATCATTCCTGTTTGCCTTCGACTGCGCTTTCGAACCAGGCGACGAGCAGCTTGCGCTCATCCGGGGTGATATCGGTCACGTTGCCGGGCGGCATGGCGTGGCTGCGGCCCGCCTGTATATAGATCTCGCGCGCATGAGCGGCAATTTCCGCATCGGTTTCGAGGACGACGTCCTTTGGCGGCCGCGCTAGCCCTTCATAAACCGGTTCGGCGGCATGGCACATGGAACAGCGCGTGCCGACAAGCTGCTTGACCGCGGGGAAATGCGGGTCGCCGGCGAATTGCTGAAAGGCGGGGGCAACCGCTTGCGCATCCTTCTCGCCGGTTAGCACCTGCGGCACCGTGGACAGCCACATGATCAGGATGAAAAGGATCACGGTGACGATCCAGGTCCAGGTCGGGCGGCCCTTCCTCGCATGCGTCGTGTTGAACCAGTGGCGGATGGTGACGCCCATCAGGAAGACGAGGGCGGCGATTACCCAGTTATAGGCGGTGCCGAAGGCCAGCGGATAGTGGTTCGACAGCATGAAGAAGATCACGGGCAGCGTCAGGTAGTTGTTGTGGAGTGAGCGCTGCTTGGCGATCGCGCCGTACTTGGCATCGGGCGTGCGCCCGGAGATCAGGTCGGCGACGACGATCTTCTGGTTCGGGATGATGATCATGAAAACGTTGGCCGACATGATCGTTGCCGTAAAGGCGCCGAGATGCAGGAAGGCGGCGCGGCCGCTAAAGAGCTGCGTGTAGCCCCAGCCCATGAAGACGATCACGGCGTAGAGAACCGCCATCAAGCCCCAGGTGTTCTTGCCGAGCGGCGACTTGCACAAGAGGTCGTAGATGACCCAGCCAACCGCAAGCGAGGCGAGCGAGATCAGGATCGCGACCGGAGCGGTAATGTCGAGCACATGGCGGTCGATGAGGAAGAGATCGGCGCCGCCATAGTAGACGATGCAGAGCATCAGGAAGCCGGAGAGCCAGGTAAAATAGCTTTCGTATTTGAACCAGGTCAGGTGCTCGGGCATCTGCGCGGGCGCCACCAGATACTTCTGGATGTGATAGAAGCCGCCGCCGTGAACCTGCCATTCCTCGCCATAGGCGCCGGGCGGAAGGTGCGGCCGCTTCACTAGGCCGAGGTCGAGCGCAATGAAATAAAAGGACGAGCCGATCCACGCAATCGCGGTAATGACGTGAAACCAGCGGGCCGCAAAAGCCAACCATTCCCACGCTATGGCATATTCATACATAGAGTTCCCCTGTTCTTCCCTCGACTCGTCACTTTGCAGAAAGACGCGCCCGGAGGAAAGAGGATTGCGGTTACTCGGAGCTATTGCCGAGAATAACGTAGAGCCGATCACGGTAACGAACTTTTGAAAAGGCGGCGTGCGATCCGTCCGCGCACGCTCGAGGCTCGAAACCTGCCGGTAGAGCCAGGTGGTTCCCTTCATGATCGTTGAGGAGATCAAGGTTGCGGGAGCGACCTACCCGGAGCATGTCGACGTGGGAGCCGGTGATGGACAGCACCGCTCAACTGCCTTCGTCGCCCTTGTAACCGATCGTGTCGAGTGTCTCGTTGACCTGTCCCGGCCCTCGAACGCGAAGAAAATCCGATCCTGATAAGGCTGCAATACATAAACCATATCAACGCCGTTTTCCGGGCTGCTCACCTTGCGGACCTCGCCGACGTCGATCGCCATCAGATCCTCTACCTGAAGCCTGCGCTCCTGGGCATGCAGCGCGAGCGGCATCGAGACAAAGCATACTAGGCCAACATGTCGACGTTTTTTCATTGGATGCTCTCTGTGCCGGCGACGCTCGGCACTCTAGAGACCGCTTGCCGGCTGTCGAGAGGTGGGCGCGCGAAATGGTACGGCGCCCCCGAACAAAGGGGGCTGTCAGCGCCGCTGTGCAGCATGGAAAGTGGCTTGAAATGTCACGTTTCGATTACAATTTCATTTTGAGGCCGTCGGGCTGAGGTGGAAACCGCTTCGTCCCGGCGGCGCTTTCATCAACGGAGATGATGCCCATGCGCAGCATTCTTGTGTGTGTGATGATTGCATTCGCATCCTGTGCTTACGCGCATGATGCGCCGTCGGGCTGGAGCTATGAGCCGTTCTGTTGCAATGGTGACAGCGAGACCGGCGACTGCCAGATGATCCCACCAAAGAGCGTAGCGATCACGCCGCACGGCTATCGAGTGACGCTGCTGCCGGGGGATCACCGGCTTGTCACGCATGCGCATGTGTTCCTTCTACCCATGGGCAAGGCGATGCGTTCGGGCGATGGCGACTACCATCTCTGCCTGTTCCCGAACGAGGATACGCCGCGCTGTTTCTACGCGCCACAGATGGGCTATTAGCTGCCGTCGATCCGGGCGGCGTTCATTTCCGCAAGAATCCAATTTCGGAATGCCTTGATCTTAGGGACGTTGCGACGGTTCTCCGGATAGGCGAGCCAATAGCCTCGGCCATCGGTGCATTGCAGTTCGAATGGGCGGATCAGCTTCCCGCTTGCAAGCTCTTCCGGATAGAAGTCGGGCGTCAGGATCGCGACACCCTGGCCGGCGACGGCAGCCGCGGCCTCATAGGCCTGAGCGCCGTAGAAGCTTGTGCTTCGCTTCTCGAGGCTGGGAATCGGTACACCAGCTGCGTCCAGCCATTGGTGCCACCAAGGATCAGTGGGATCGAAAATCCGAAGCTTCAATAGGTCGGCGGGCTCATGAATGCCGCCAATGCTTTCCGCGAGTGCCGGGCTCAGCATAGGCGTGAAGTAGACGTCCATCAGTTTGTCCGCCCGCAGGCCGGGCCACTCGCCCCTGCCTGAGCGTATGCCGACATCGACCGCTTCGCGGCCGAAATCGACCAGCGAATCCGAAGTGCTGAGCCGTACGGCGATATTCGGATTGGCGAGCTGAAAATTGCCGAGCTTACGCGCAAGCCATTGGGACGCGAATGTCGCCAGGCAGGTGATCTGTAGCGTTACCTCCGTTTCGCCGCGTGCCTCGGCCATCGCGAGTTGCAGCATTTCGAAGGCTTCTGTGACCTGTGGAGCCAGCCGTTCTCCAGTCTCGGTCAGACTGATGTGACGTGGACGACGCAGGAACAGCGGCTCGCCGACATTCTCCTCCAGCAGCTTTATCTGGTAGCTCACGGCAGTCTGAGTCATGCCGAGTTCTTCGCCCGCGCGCGTAAAACTGCCGAGCCGCGCGACCGCCTCGAAGACCCGCAGGGCGTTCAACGGAAACTGCTTCGACAGCTTCATGGATAAGTTCTCTTTATGTGGTCCGGCGATTGTTCGATTGGAATTGCAGCATTTATTGGCGCAATCTGCAACTCAACGGATAAGATTATTGAGGTGAAGTTATGGATTGCGCCGTTATCGAACAAGAGAGCCATGCAAGGGCTGCCGGGACTTCCAGTTGGCTCTCTGGCTTTGGCCGAAGGCTGCTGCGCCGGCTTTCGGAATGGGACAGGTTGGAGCTTGAGGGTATGCCGGATCGCGTGAAGCGCGACCTTGGTTTCATGGATGGACGCGAGCCGCGCTACGACAGGGAATTCTGGCGGTAGGGCCCGGGATGGGAACGATGGCAGCACCGCGACGTGCTGCCCGTCATGTCAGGCCCTCTTCATCCGCTCGACGGCCATCAGCACCCGCTCGGGCGTTGCCGGTGCATCGAGCTTCGGGCAGACCTTGTAATTTGCGACGCTGGCGACAGCCATCGAAATGGCCTCGAGCACCGAAATCGCCAGCATGAAAGGCGGTTCGCCGACTGCCTTGGAGCGGCCGATCGTGTGCTCGGCATTCTCCGACCATTCGGCAAGCCGTACGTTGAAGACCTTCGGTCGGTCAGAGGCGAGCGGAATCTTGTAGGTTGATGGTGCGTGCGTGCGCAGCCGGCCCTTTTCATCCCACCACAATTCTTCCGTCGTCAACCAACCCATGCCCTGCACGAAGGCGCCCTCGACTTGTCCGATGTCGATCGCCGGGTTCAGAGAACGCCCGACGTCGTGCAGGATATCGGTGCGGTCGATGAGGTATTCGCCCGTCAGTGTATCAATCGATACCTCCGAGCAGGCTGCGCCATAGGAATAGTAGTAGAAGGGCGTGCCGCGGCCGGCGGCCCGATCCCAGTGGATCTTCGGGGTCTTGTAGAAACCGGCAGCCGAAAGCTGGACGCGGGCGAGGTATGCCTGCTTGACGAAATCCGCAAATGCGAACTCCTTGTCGCCAACGCGCACGCGGTTTGGCAGGAAGACGACGTCCGTTGGAGGGACGCCCCACTTGTCGGCGGCAAAGGCGACTAGCCGTTCCTTGATCTGGCGCGCGGCATCGTAGGCGGCCATGCCGTTCAGGTCGGAACCCGAGGAGGCTGCCGTCGCCGAGGTGTTCGGCACCTTGCCTGTTGTCGTCGCCGTGATCTTCACATGCTCGATATCGACCTGGAAACTGTCGGCCAGCACCTGCGCGACCTTGGTGTAAAGACCCTGGCCCATCTCCGTGCCGCCGTGGTTCAGATGGATCGAGCCATCCTGATAGACATGCACGAGCGCGCCCGCCTGGTTGAAGGCGGTCATGGTGAAGGAGATGCCGAACTTCACCGGCGTCAGGGCAATGCCCTTGCGGATGTAGCGGCTATTGCGGTTGAACTCGATGATGGCGTTGCGGCGCGCCTGGTACTCAGCGCCTTCTTCCAGTTCGCCAACGATGCGTTCGAGGATGTTGTCTTCGACCTCCTGGTGGTAAGGCGTCAGTGTGCGGCCAGAGCCGGGCTGGCCGTAGAAATTCAGCTTGCGGATCTCCAGCGGGTCCTTTCCGATCGCATAGGCGATCTCTTCGATGAAGCGCTCGGCCCCGAGCATGCCCTGCGGTCCGCCGAAGCCGCGAAAGGCAGTGTTGGAGACTGTATGGGTCTTCAGCGGTTTCGAGCTTAGATGAACATGCGGATAGAAGTAGCTGGAATCCGCATGAAAAAGAGCGCGGTCCGTGACCGGGCCTGAAAGGTCGGAAGAAAAGCCGCAGCGCGCCGCATAGGTCGCGTCGACCGCGTAAATGCGGCCGTCATCATCGAAGCCGAGTTCGTAGTCGACAAGGAAGTCATGGCGCTTGCCGGTGGCCGTCATGTCCTCATCGCGATCAGGTCGGAACTTGATGGCACGCTTCAGTTTCTTGGCGGCGATCGCTGCCAGGGCCGCGAACTGGTTGCCCTGGGTTTCCTTGCCGCCGAAACCGCCGCCCATCCGGCGGACATTGACGGTGATGGCATTCGACGGAATATTCAGCACGTGACCGACGATATGCTGGATTTCGCTCGGATGCTGGGTGGACGACCAGATGACAACGTCGTCGTCCTCGCCGGGGATGGCCACGGCGATATGGCTTTCCAGATAAAAGTGCTCCTGGCCGCCGATCCGCATCTGGCCATTCAGCCGGCGCGGGGCATTTTCCATTTTCGCCTTCGCATCGCCGCGCTGCAGGGTCATTGGCGTGATGACGAGTGGGCTGCCGTTCTCGAGCGCACCGTCAATATCGCTCCAATGCGGCAGGTCGCGATACTCGATCTTCGCCTTGCGGGCGGCCCGCCGGGCAATCTCGCGCGTCTCGGCGATGACGGCGAAGATCGGCTGGTTGTGGAATTCGACCTTCTTCTCGGCGAGCAGCGGCTCGTCGTGGCTACCGTTGGAACTGACATCATTGACGCCGGGAACGTCCTTGCCGGTGAGAACCCAGACAACGCCGGGCGTCGCTTCGACCTCCGAGAGATCCATGCTGACGATTTCGGCGTGCGCCCGGTCTGACAGGCCGAGTGCGCCGTGCAACAGGCCGGCGGGCTCCGGAAGGTCGTCGATGTAGTCGGCCGATCCGGTCACATGCTTGTGCGCGGAATCGTGGCGCAAGGCATCGTGCATCGCGCCGTTGATGATGAATTTGGGATCGGCGAAAGTCGACTTGTCCATTATGCCACCTCCTCGAAGCGGTGGAGCTCAGCTGGTGCGCCGGATGTTTCCAGGAAGAAGCGCGTCAACAGGTTCTTCGTCGTCAACTGACGATACTCGGCCGTTGCGCGCCAATCGCTCAGCGGTTGGAAGTCGGCGTCGAACTCTGCACGCACTTCTTCGATCGTTTGTTCGTTCCATGGCCGGCCCATAAGCGCATTCTCGACGTTGCGCGCACGCTTCGGCGTTGCGGCCATGCCGCCGAAGGCGATGCGGATGTCGTTAACGTCGCCTTCGCCGTCCAGCGTCAGATAGAAGGCGCCGAGAACCGCCGTGATGTCTTCATCGCGGCGCTTGGTGATCTTGTAGACCGCAAACTGGGTTTCTTCTGCCGGGTAGGGCACGAAAATGCTCTCGACGAATTCGCCGGGGCGCCGATCCTGCTTGCCGTAGTCGATGAAGAAATCTTCCAGCCGCAGCATGCGCGTTCCGGCCAGGGAGCGCAGCTTCACCGTCGCTCCAAGGGCAATCAACGGTGGTGGCATATCGCCGATCGGCGAACCATTCGCGATATTGCCACCGATAGTACCCATGTTGCGCACCTGATCGCCGCCGATGCGGTTGATGAGGCGGCCAAGCGTCGGAACCTTACCGGCGATAGTCTCGAAGGCGCGGCTGTAGGTGACACCCGCGCCGATCGTGAAGCCGCCGTCGCCAGCGGTGATCGACTGCAGATCGGTCAGATGGTTGATGAAGACGACGGGGTCCAGGGCACGCATCTGCTTGGTTACCCAGAGGCCCACGTCGGTCGATCCGGCGACGATCGTGGCGTTCGGCTCTTCGGACAGCACACGGGCCAGCGCGTCCAGTGATCCGGGCAGAATCAGTCGGCCCTCCGCCGTGGTGATCGTGACGGTCTCACTGTTTCGCATCGCCCAGAGGCGCGAGATGATCTCGGAGCGGGTTTTCTCCAGCGGATCAAAGAGCGCGCTCGGGCGGGTGTGGCTCACCTGCTCCGCCGCCTTCACGATCGGCTCATAGCCGGTGCAACGACAGAGATTGCCTTGCAGTGCCTTTTCGATGTCTGCGCGGCTCGGCTTGTCGTTGGAAAGCCAGAGGCCATACATCGACATGATGAAGCCCGGCGTGCAAAAGCCGCATTGCGACCCATGGCAATCGACCATCGCCTGCTGTACCGGATGAAGCGTGCCGTCCTTGGCGGCCACATGCTCGACAGTGACGACATGGGTGGCGTTCAGCGACCCCATGAAGCGAATGCAGGCGTTGACGGACTCATAGTGTAGCTTGCCGTCTATCAGCCGTCCGACAAGGACGGTGCAGGCGCCGCAATCGCCCTCCGCGCATCCTTCCTTCGTGCCGGTCAGCCGGCGCTTCAACCGGAGATAATCGAGAAGCGTCTCGGTCGGCCGGACATCGCCAAGCGTGATGTCCTCGCCATTCAGGATGAAGCGGATGCTGTCGTTCATATTGTTCCCTGGTTTTTATCTTTGTTTTGAATGGTTATGCCGCGGTCCAGCCTCCGTCAATCGAGATGTGGGTCCCGGTCACTTGCCGAGCCTCGTCGCTTGCGAGGTAGAGAGCGAGCGCGCCAATCTCTTCGGCCTTGACGAATTCATGCGTTGGTTGCGCCTTTAGGATCACCTCGGTCTTGACCTGTTCCTCGGTGATGCCGCGCGCCTTGGCCGTATCCGGGATCTGCTTCTCGACGAGGGGCGTCAGCACGTAGCCTGGGCAAATCGCGTTCACAGTTATGCCGAATTCGGCAAGTTCGAGCGCGGCGGTCTTCGTCAGGCCCAATATACCATGCTTTGCCGCGACATAGGCGGATTTGAAGGGTGAGGCGACCAACCCGTGCGCGGAGGCGACGTTGATTACGCGGCCTAGCTTCTTTGCCTTCATCAACGGAATCGCCGCCCGCATCGTGTGAAACGAGCTGGACAAATTGATGGCTATGATCTGGTCCCACTTTTCGATCGGGAAGTCTTCGATCTTCTCGACATGCTGAATGCCGGCGTTGTTGACCAGCACATCCACACTGCCGAAGGTCTTGGCGGCCGTTTCGATCAGATCCGCGATTTCGGTCGGCTTTGTCATGTCTGCCGGATGGTAGATCGCCTTTGCCTCCGAGACTGATTCAAGCTTCTCGACTATCGCCTTGATTTCCTCGGGCTTTCCGAAGCCGTTGATGACGACGTTGTCGCCCTTGCCGGCAAAGGCTGTCGCGATCGCAAGCCCGATGCCGCTGGTGGATCCGGTGACGACGACTGTTCTGGCCATGCGCTTCTCCTCAGGGTGTTTTGCGACGCAATAGAGCTGAGGTTATGCGCAAAGCATCTCTGCTGGCAATTGCGGTCAAGGCAAAACTCCTGTGTCGAAGCGATGGCGGGTTCTTTCCTCAATCGCCCTCCTGTCCTATTGATTTCTCCCGACAATCACGATCAGCGGGAGGGCTGGCATGAGCGGGTATGTTCTGGCAATCGATCAGGGGACGACGTCGACACGGGCGATCGTCTTCGACGGCGAGATGAAGATCGCCGGTGCGGGCCAGAAGGAGTTCCGCCAGATCTATCCGCGATCCGGTTGGGTCGAGCACGATCCAGAGGAAATCTGGGATTCCGTCATCTCGACGATCAAGATGGCGATCCGTGAGGCCAGGATCACGGCAAAGGACATTGCGGCGCTTGGCATTACCAACCAGCGCGAGACGGTTGTGGTCTGGGAACGCGAGAGCGGCAAGCCGATCCACAACGCGATCGTCTGGCAGGATCGCCGCACCGCAAGCTATTGCGACAAGCTGAAGAGACAGGATCTCGAAAAGACTTTTACGAAGAAAACCGGCCTTCTCCTCGATCCGTATTTCTCCGGCACCAAGCTTTCGTGGCTGCTCGCGAACGTCAAGGGCGCACGGGCACGCGCCGCCAAGGGCGAATTGTGCTTCGGCACGGTCGATACGTTCCTGATCTGGCGGTTGACCGGCGGCAAGGTGTTCGCGACCGATGCGACGAACGCCTCTCGCACGCTGATGTACAACATTACCGACAACACGTGGGACAGGGATCTCCTCGACATCCTGCGCGTTCCGGTAGCCATGCTGCCCGAGGTAAAGGACTGCGCCGACGATTTCGGCACGACCGAGAAAGCAATCATCGGAGCGGAGATCCCGATCCTCGGCGTCGCCGGGGATCAGCATGCCGCGACCATCGGGCAGGCCTGCTTCGAGCCGGGCATGATGAAGTCGACCTACGGCACCGGCTGCTTCGCTCTGCTCAACACCGGCAGCGACATGGTTCGCTCGAAGAACCGGCTGTTGACGACGATCGCCTATCGGCTGAATGGCGAGACCACCTACGCGCTCGAAGGCTCGATCTTCATCGCGGGAGCCGCGGTGCAGTGGCTTCGCGACGGGCTTGGCATCATCGATACCGCCTCGCGCACCGGCGAGCTGGCCGATGCCGCGGATCCGACGCAAGAGGTCTACCTGGTTCCCGCCTTCACCGGCCTCGGCGCGCCGCATTGGGATGCCAACGCCCGTGGGGCGATCTTTGGCCTGACGCGCAACAGTGGGCCGAAGGAATTCGCTCGGGCCGCGCTCGAGGCGGTCTGCTACCAGTCCCGCGATCTGCTCGATGCCATGCACAAGGATTGGAAGGGCGGCGTGGAGAGCACCGTCCTTCGTGTCGATGGCGGCATGGTCGCCTCCGACTGGACGATGCAGCGGCTTGCGGACATTCTCGACGCGCCTGTCGATCGGCCGGTCATCCTCGAAACCACGGCGCTTGGCGCTGCCTGGCTTGCCGGCAGCAAGGCCGGTGTCTGGCCGGACCGCGTTGGGTTTGCCAAGAGTTGGAAACGCGACCGCCGTTTCGAACCAAGCTTGGACGAGAAGACGCGTGCGGCGAAGCTGAAGGGATGGCGGAGTGCCATCAAACGCACGCTTGCCGACATCTGACGAGCGTGGTCCCGTTCGCTGAGGGTGCAGGTAGGTCGGCTATTCCTCGATCTCGCCAGCGGCTCGGCTCATGCGATGCTCGAGAAAAGTCAAACGGTTCTCCTTGATGGCTTGCAGGGCGGACATGTCGCTGCCCGCTATCTTCAGGTGTGGCAGATGCTCTCGGTAAACGAGTTCGAATATTGCGGCGCGCGTGCCCGGATCGACAGGGTTGGCCTCGTAGACGGGTAGGTCCGCGTGGATCGAGGGGCGGCCCGTCGCCTGTTCGACGCGCGTGGAATAGACTGGCTTGCCTTTGATCCGCGTTGTCGTTGCCGACATGTCGGCGCAGATTTCAAGCGCCTGCAGGATCGTAAACCTCTCCTGTCTTGTGGGCAGAACAAACCGGTGCATGATGTCCATCGAGCGGCCACTGTCGCTCAGGTTGGCGATGATGGCGAGATCGCCGAGACGGATCATGATGGTTTGCGTTTCGTGCACGGTGACGAAGTCGAAGTCCTCACGATAGCGATCGTCGTCAATCGCCAGGATGACGATCGAGCCCAACACCTCTGGCGCGATGTGCGCGCCGGTGTAGGGGGATCTGGCGAGGCAATGAATGTGATGCAGCGTCGCCCAGTCGGTGTTCTTGTCTTGCATCACCGCTTCCACGCGGTGATCGGGGTTGATCGGGATGGCGCCGTCCTTGATCAGGAACTTCAGGAAGATCCAGGAAAGCCAGGCAAACAGCAGGCGTTGTGTGTCACCGTCGAGATGGCGCAGAAGTTTCGAGTGTCCGCCTTCCATTAATCGCCGCACCGGTTGTTCAAGCTTTCTTCCGAGCATCGAATTGCAGTCCTTGCAGCAGGGGATCGTGTGGCGACCGTATCGCCGACCATGGTATTCGTGCGGCAGGCTGACCTCCTTGTCGTAGAGGTCGTACTTCCGCAGGATCCACTTGGGCAGGACGTGTTCCCGGTTGACCACTTTACTGTCGAGGGGTTCGCAGCAGATCAGGCACCGTGTCTTTTTGCTGACGAGGTCAATGAAGGTGTCGGTATCGATGTAGACCTTGGGGTCATTCAAATACGGTGAAGGCGTCATGTCCTTGTCTCCCGTCGGATCGATGAGGATAATATGCACCGAGTTTCCCGTCAGGTCGCGCGAAACTGCGGCGTGTTCGGACTTGCCTGTTTCAGTCACGGAGGAGTTGGCATGGTTGCGGTCACGGTGGAGCTGCGGAATGTCGAGGGTACGCAAGCGGCGATGGGGTGGGCCGGTCCGCACACCATCATTGTCGATCGTCCGGAGGGGAAGGCCGGTGGGCAGGGGCTCGGCTTCAACGGCGCACAGCTTTTGGCGCTGGCGCTCGGCGGGTGCTTCTGCAACGACCTGCGCTATGTCGCCGAAGAGATGGGCGTCTTGCTTGGCAGGATTGCAGTCTCGGTAGTCCTGGAGCTCGAGGGGAGCCCGCTGCTCGCCAAATCGGCCAAGATGACCGTTCTCTGCGAAAAGCAGGATGGCGACGGCGCCGAACGTGTGATCGAACGGGCGAAGGAGGTCTGCATGGTCGCCAATTCGCTGGGGCGTGGGGTTGCAGTTTCGATTGAGCATGCCGCCTAGTCTAGGCCCTATAGCCGGAACTGAAGCGGGCACGACGGGCAGTGACGGGTTGAGATGATCGCCAGCAAAGGCTATGAGCTGCCGACCGCAAGCGGCTTCCGCAAACCAACAAGGGCGCATCCTGCATGACTCCAGAGTTCCTCGTCACTCATTCCGGTGGCTTCCATGCGGATGAGGTGCTGTCGAGCGTCATCCTCACCCGGCTCTTCCCGCAGGCTCGAGTGATCCGCAGCAGGGCGCCGGAGTGGATCAAGCCGGGCGCCGACCGCATCATCTATGACGTCGGCGGCGCGTATGATGCCTCTCAGCGTATCTTCGACCACCATCAGCGTGGCGCACCGCTGCGTGACGATGGGCAGCCCTACAGTTCGTTCGGCCTGGTCTGGAAGCACTACGGCCACGACTATCTTGTTGTCACCGGCATTCCAGAGGCTCACGTCGCGGCCTTGCATGCCTCGTTCGACCTCTCCTTCGTGCTGCCGGTCGATCTGACTGACAATGGTGCGCTCAGCCCGTCCGGACCGCTGGCCGGGCTGACGCTACCGACCTTGCTGGAAACCTTGAAGCCGGTGTTCGACGAAACGGACGCGAATGCCGATGATCGCAGATTTCAGGATGCCGTCGCCATCGCCCGCAGTTTCGTCGAGGCGAAGATCGCTCAAAGCGCCGCCAAACTGCGGGCAGAGACGCTTGTGCTTCAGGCGATAGAGCGTACGGGGCAGGGGCGCGTGCTCGAACTTCCGATGGGAATGCCTTTCCGTCCCGCGATCGTCAAGGCGGGCGCCGATCACCTGCTCTTTGTCGTTCATCCGCGAGAAAGGGATTGGTGCGTCACCGGCATTCGCCGCGGGGACGAGGGGTTCGAACTTCGTGCGGATCTGCCTGCTGCCTGGGCCGGCCTGACCAATCACGATCTGGAGGCCGTTTGCGGCGTCGATGGCGCAACCTTCTGCCACAACGGCCGATTCGTCGCTGCAGCCAAGACACGCGAGGCCGCGTTAGCGATGGCCGAGCTGGCCGTGCAGGAGGCCATCAACGTCGGATCAGGCTGACTAGATGGAGAGGAGATAGCTGGCGCTCGTCAGGCCCGACCGTTTTAGCAAGAAAGGCTGCGACCGCAGACGTCGTCCGTTTGCCGCATTCGGCACGCCAGCCCCTGCCGTCAGGGCGGCGGCATCTCCTTTTGCGCGCTGCAATTTTTTGCTGCGTTCTGTCGGATGTCACGCTACTCCTTCGTCATTCAGGAAGAGGAGTAAGACATGCTTTATGCAATCCTTTGTTACGCCAATGAAGAAACGGTGTTCTCCTGGACCAAGGAGGAGGAAGACGCCGTGATGGCGAAGCTTTATGCGGTTCAGGCACCTTTGGCCGAGCGCGGCAAGCTTGGTCCTGTCGGCCGGCTGATGCCGACGACAGCGGCGACCACCGTGCGAAAGGGCAAGGAGGAACCGCTCGTTCTCGATGGCCCCTTCGCGGAAACGAAGGAAGCACTCCTCGGTTTTTACGTGGTTGATTTCGACACTCTGGAGGAAGCCGTTGCGTTTTCCAAGGAGCTCTCCACGGTCAACCCGGGTTCTACCTCTTACGAAATTCGGCCGTTCTACGTGTTCCGACCGGGAGTTTCTTCGGCATGACAGACATTGCCTGGATCGACGTGACGCTTGCTTCGGCCCGACCGAAAGCGCTTGGTGCGCTGCTCAGATACTTCCGCGATCTCGATATCGCGGAGGAGGCCTTCCAGGAGGCCTGTTTGCGCGCCATCCGTACCTGGCCGGACAAGGGGCCGCCGCGCGATCCGACGGCATGGCTAATCTTCGTCGGCCGCAACAGTGGCATCGACGCCGTGCGCAAGCGTTCGAAGACGCAGGCACTTCCTGATGAAGAACTGATCTCCGATACCAGCGATGCTGAGAGCGATATTGCCGAACGGCTTGATGATTCCAACTATCGCGACGATATCCTGCGGCTGCTCTTCATCTGCTGCCACCCGGATCTGCCGGCGACGCAACAGATCGCATTGGCGCTGCGCATCGTCTCGGGCCTGTCAGTACAGCAGATCGCGCGTGCCTTTCTTGTTGGCGAAAGCGCGATGGAGCAGCGGATCACGCGGGCCAAGGCTCGCGTTGCCAAGGCCGGTGTACCCTTCGAGACGCCGGACGCGCAGGAGCGGGCCGAGCGGCTCTCGATCGTCAGCACAATGATCTACCTGATCTTTAACGAGGGCTACAGCCAGGCGGATCCGAAGCACGACGCCTGTGCGTTCAGCGACGAGGCGATCCGGCTCGCGCGGCTCCTGCTGCGCATCTTCCCCGGCGAGCCTGAACTGATGGGTCTGCTCGCATTGATGCTCCTGCAGATCTCGCGGCGCCAGGCCCGTTTCAACGGTGATGACGATATCGTGCTGCTCGAGGATCAGGATCGTTCGCTGTGGAACCACGAGCTGATCAACGAGGCGCTGGCGCTGCTCGACAAGGCGATCCGCCATCGCCAACCGGGGCCTTACCAGCTGCAGGCGGCGATCGCTGCCCTGCATTCGCGGGCCAGGCGCGCCGAGGATACGGACTGGGAAGAGATCGAGCTGCTTTATCGGGCGCTGGAGCGTGTTCAACCGTCGCCGGTCATTACGCTCAACCGCGCCGTCGCCGTCTCCAAACTCAAAGGGCCGGACGTGGCGCTGGCACTCGTCGAAACGCTTGGCGAGAAGCTCGATGGCTACTTCTACTATCACGGCCTGCGTGGCGGTCTGCTGAAGCAGATCGGTCGTGCCCGAGAGGCGCACGAGGCCTTCGATCGCGCCATAGCACTTGCTCATTCGGCAGCGGAAGCCGCGCATATCCGCCAGCAGATCGACAGCCTCGCCCATGGGGCCGCGCAGCCGATCGCCAAATAATTCCAGAAATAATTGCGCCGGGTTGTCGGAACCGGAAAACCTCCCACGTCCTTGTAACAACTTGATCGAAAACAGGTTTCACTCAATAGGAGGAATGCCGAGATGACCGCAGAAGCCCAACACGAACTGGTTCTCGTCCGGGAATTCGACGCTCCGCGCGAGAAGGTCTTCAAGGCCTGGACCGATCCTGTCCTGATGAAGGAATGGTTCGTACCACGTCCCTGGACCCTTGCTGATGTGAAAGTCGATGCACGGCCGGGCGGCTCGAACCTCATCGTCATGCGCAGCCCCGAGGGCCAGGAATTTCCGAACCGCGGTGTCTATCTGGAGATCGTCGAAAACGAGAAGATCGTCTTCACCGATGCGTTCACCAGCGCCTGGGTGCCATCCGAAAAGCCGTTCTTCGTCGGCATCATCCTGCTCGAAGACCTCGGCAACGGCCGGACGAAATATACCGCGAAGGCGCGGCACTGGACTGCGGCCGACAAGGAACAGCACGAGCAGATGGGCTTCCACGAAGGCTGGGGCAAATGCGCCGACCAGCTCGCCGAGCTGCTGCCCAGGATCTGAGACTAGAATCGAAACAGGGGGATAGAGGCATGTCTGCAATTGTTGATTCAACTGCCGGGCTTCCGCGCTGGCAGACCGTCACCGGCACTGTCATGAGCGGGCTGATCGTGGCCTTCCTGGTGTTCGACGGCGCGATCAAGCTGGTGCCGATCGTGCCGGTCACGGAGACTATGACGGCGCTCGGTTATTCGGGCGACCCGATGCTTGCTCGCGGCCTCGGTTCCCTGACGCTGTTGTGCGCGCTGCTCTATGCAATTCCGCGGACGTCGGTGCTCGGCGCAATCCTACTCACCGGTCTGCTCGGAGGCGCGATAGCGACGCATCTGCGTGTCGGGAGCCCGGTCTTTTCCCATCTGCTGTTCGGCGGCTATCTCGGGCTCATTGCATGGGGTGGCCTTTATCTCAGATACGAAGCCGTTCGGAAAATGATTCCATTCAGGCGCTGAAACCGTTGATTTCAGAATCAAAGTTCCGCCGCGATCCCAGGTCGCGGCGGTACTGCTTATCGATATTTTTCGAACGATCGGTTCCAGAATTTATGTTTGCCCTGAGGCCGCTCAGTCCTTATCTCCATCAGTAGATACAACGGGATGCGAGCGATGGAACTGGGCCTCTACACCTTTGCCGACGTGAACCCGAACCCGAGCCGAAGCAAGGGTGAGGAAGGGGCCGAGCGGCTGAAGCATCTGATCGATGAAATCGAACTCGCGGACCAGGTGGGGCTCGACGTATTCGGATTGGGCGAGCACCACCGGCCCGATTATGCGGCCTCGGCTCCGGCAGTCGCTCTCGCGGCCGCTGCGATGAAAACGAAGAACATCAGGCTGACCAGCGCAGTGACCGTGCTGAGTTCAGACGATCCGGTTCGGGTCTTCCAGCAGTTCGCAACACTCGACCTGCTTTCGAACGGGCGTGCCGAGATCATGGCCGGACGAGGCTCGTTCATCGAGTCCTTCCCGCTGTTCGGCTACAATCTCGAGGACTACGACCAACTGTTCGAGGAAAGGCTCGACCTGCTGATGGCCCTCCGCGACGAGGAAGTGGTCACCTGGTCGGGTGAATTGCGTGCGCCGATCAATGGGCGTGGCGTTTACCCGCGGCCGCTGCAGGACCCCTTGCCCTTGTGGATCGCCGTTGGTGGCACGCCGCAATCGGTTGCGCGCGCGGGCGCGTTGGGCTTGCCAGTGGCACTGGCGATCATCGGCGGCGAGCTGCGCCGTTTCGCGCCGCTGTTCGACCTCTATCGCGAGGCGGCTCGCCGAGCCGGGCAGGAGGCATCGAAGCTCAAGACCAGCATCAACGTGCACGGCTTCATCGCCGATACGACGGACGCTGCTGCCGATCAGTTCTACGGCCCGCAGGCCGAGGTCATGAACCGAATTGGCCGCGAGCGCGGCTGGGGGCCGACGAACAGGGCGCATTTCGACATGTCCCGCGGACCTAGCGGCGCGCTCTTCGTGGGCGATCCGGAATTGGTCGCGGAGAAGATCATCGCGCACCATCGGTTGTTCAAGAACGACCGTTTCCTGCTGCAGATGGCGATCGGCTTGATGCCCCACGACCAGATCATGCGCGGGATCGAACTCTACGGCACGAAAGTCGCGCCGCTCGTCAGAAAGGCATTGACTGAAAGCGACGAAGAGGCGAAAGCCACCGCCTGAAGCTGGAGCATGATGCCGTAAAGGATGAATTGGATTCTGAACGCCGTCGTGCTCTCATCGTGATCGAGAGCCGGCCGACCGGCCGAAGAAGGCCGGGTAGACATTCATGATCATTGAAAGCGAAGACGAACTCCTCAAGCTAAAGGAAATCGGGCGAATCTGCGCCAATGCCCTGCAAGTGATGAGCGCATCGCTTGAACCGGGTATCACGACCCTGGAGCTCGATCAGATCGGCCGCAAAGTGTTGGAAGATGCCGGTGCGCGTTCTGCGCCCGAACTTTGCTACCAGTTTCCCGGTGCGACCTGCATCAGCGTCAATGAGGAAATCGCCCACGGCATTCCAGGCCCGCGCGTCATTCGCCCGGGGGATCTGGTCAATATCGATGTCTCAGCGGAGAAGGACGGATTCTTTTCCGACACCGGCGCGTCGTTCAGTGTTCCGCCGCACAGGTCCAAGATCGAAAAGCTCTGCCGCGACGGCAAAAGGGCGCTGTGGGTTGGGCTTAACCAGGTGAAACCGGGCGAGCCGCTGGCCAAGATCGGGCAGGCTGTCGGCGCCTTCGCCCTGAAGAATCGCTATACGCTCGTTGCCAATCTGGCGAGCCACGGGATCGGCCGTTTGCTGCACGAGGAGCCGGCCGAGCTCTCGACCTGGCCGGATCCGTCCGAGAAGCGAATGATCACGGAAGGCCTCGTCTTCACGGTCGAGCCGTTCCTCTCGCTCGGCGCAACATGGGCGGAAGGCGGCGACGACGCCTGGACGCTCTACGCGGACCCGGAGGCCCCGACCGTGCAATACGAGCACACGGTCGTCGCCACGCGAAATGGCCCGCTGATCCTGACGCTGCCGGAAGGCGGCGCCTGAGGCCTCACTCGCCCGAACGTCCGCCGGCAAGAATTTCGCCGGCCGCGCGCTCCAGAATGCCGGCGATGCGCTTGGCCTCGTCCTTCGACCAGGGAAAGCGGAGCCGGAGGGCCGATTTCAGCAGCATTCGTGCAGCTGCGACTTCGCTTTTGTCTTCCGGAAATGCGTCCTCGTCCCGATCGCCATTGCGGCTTTCTGGGTCGAAAATCTTGCGGACATGCGCCATCTTCGCGCCGATTTTCTCCAGCTTTCCGAGCGTCATGTCGATCATCGACTGGTTCTCCTCGACGAGCCTGCGGCCGCTCTCCGTGATGCGGTAGAGCTTCTTGGTGCCTTCGCTCTCCACGTCGGCAAGGCCGGTTTCTTCCAGGTAGGTTAGCGCCGGATAGATTACGCCGGGGCTTGGAACATAGAAGCCGCCCGAACGCTCTTCCAAGAGCTTGATCAATTCGTAGCCGTGGCGGGGCTGCTCCACCAGCAAGGCCAGGATCACCAGTTGCAGGTCGCCTGATGCGAATTTCCGCCCCATGCGAAAACCGCCACCACCCATCATTCCGCCTCTAAAACCTCTCATAGGTCACTCTTAAGATGTATCTTCCACTATGTCGTAAAACATATATCGTAAGATAGTCGCTTTCAAGGGCTGGCTTTATGATTTCGTGAGATTGATCAATCGATCAGAAATTCTTGATTGTCGGCGCCGTGTTGCAGCGCGATAAACACGCCATGTTGGCACGCAATGAAACTTTCCCCGAAAACTTGTTTCGAACTGGCCTTGCAGGCGCCATCGCCATGGCCGCCGCGATGGGCTTTGGACGCTTTTCCTACACGCCGATCCTGCCGAGCATGATCAGCGGCGTGCCGCTCTCGGCCGCCGATGCCGGCTTCATCGCCTCTGCGAACTTCGTCGGCTATCTGGTGGGCGCTGTTCTCGCCGCCTACGGGTGGGCAACAGGATGTGAGCGCAAGGTCGCACTCCTTGCGCTTGCGGCGACAGCATTGCTTCTTGCTGCCATGGCCACGACGACATCCGTCATGGTCTTTGCAGTCATCCGCTTCCTGGCGGGTGTTGCGAGTGCCTTTGCTCTCGTATTCAGTTCGCAGATTGTACTTAGCCACGGAGCCATGGCCGGTAACGACCATGTGCAGGCAGCCCATTTCGGCGGCCCGGGTGCCGGCATCGCGCTTTCATCGGTGATGGTTCTGCTGGTCGGGTTGTTCTTTGATGGAAGCAGCGACGCCTGGCGGGCGTCCTGGGTTGGAGGCGCGATCTATTCGGCTCTCAGCCTGCTGGCAGTCTGGTGGCTGCTGCCGTCGGGCCCGGCTGCCGCGGCACAGACCGGCAAGGAACCGCGGATCGCTTGGAGCCTGCCGATGCTGCTTGTCACGGCGTCCTATGGCCTGTTCGGGTTCGGCTATGTGATTACAGGCACATTTCTGGTGACGATCGCGCGCATGGATGCCGCCGGGCCGATGGTTGAGTTTCTCTGCTGGTTCATCGCCGGCCTGACAGCTTCGGTCGCGCTTTTTGCATGGAAGCCGTTCGTCCGTCCGCTAGGATTGGGCTGGGTCTACGTGGCGGCGCTGCTTATCGAGGCGGTCGGTGTGTTGGCGACTGTTCTACTGCCGCACTCTGTTGCGCCGCTGATTGGGGGAGCGTTGTTTGGAGCGACCTTCCTCGCGATCACCGCCTATGGCCTGCAGATCGGCCGTAAACTTTCGCCGGCCAGCCCGCGCCGGATATTGGCGACGATGACGGCAGCATTCGGAGTCGGGCAGATTGTGGGCCCCATTGTTGCTGGCTGGATGGCAGAGCGAACCGGCAGCTTTACGACGCCGACTTACGCTGCCGCGGCGGCGCTGCTGGTGTGCGCAATGCTGGTGATGCCGGTCGCCAAAAAGCTGTCATAGCGCGTTACAAGTGCGTAACAATGGGGTGAGGCCATTGCCGCTCTTTGCGAACTGCCGTAGTTTTCGCCGCAATCTGTCTGTTTAGAGACACCGAAGACTCCAGTTCAGGAAAGCAAGCTCTCCCGTGTTCGTATCGTATTTCCCCAGGCCCAGGCTTTTCTTCATCTCAGCTGTTGCTTGGGCACTTCTGGCCGTTCTCTTTTGGTATTTCGTGGGTTCCGGCCTAGGCTCGGTGATCGGCCTCCCGCCGCTGGCTCCAGGGGCGGAGGCTCCAATCGGTGTTTCGGTCTTCTGGTCGGCTCCGTTCCTGTGGTTCTACATCTATTATGCTTTGGCCGTGGCGCTCTTCGCCGCCTTCTGGTTTACCTACAGCCCGCATCGCTGGCAGATGTGGTCGGTGCTCGGCTCGGCACTGATCATCTTCAACACCTACTTTTCGGTTCAGGTGAGCGTCGCCATCAATGCGTGGTATGGACCGTTCTATGACCTGATCCAGCAGGCGCTCGCAAAGACGGCGCCGGTGACCGCAATGCAACTCTACCTCGGCATGTTGGGCTTTGCCGGCATCGCCTTCGTGGCGATCACCGTCGGCGTGCTCAACCTCTTCTTCGTCAGCCATTGGATCTTCCGCTGGCGCACGGCGATGAACGAATACTACATGGCACACTGGCCGAAGCTCAGGCACATCGAGGGCGCCTCGCAGCGTGTCCAGGAAGACACGATGCGCTTTTCCTCCACGGTCGAAAGCCTTGGCGTCAGCCTCGTCAGCTCGGTCATGACGCTGATCGCCTTTCTGCCGGTGCTATTCAAGATCGGCGCTAATATCACCGAGTTGCCGCTGATCGGCGAGGTGCCGCACGCGCTCGTCTGGGCCGCAATCTTCTGGTCGATCTTCGGAACAGTCTTCCTCGGATTGGTCGGCATCAAGCTGCCGGGCCTCGAGTTCCGCAACCAGCGCGTCGAAGCCTCCTACCGCAAGGAACTCGTCTACGGCGAAGACCATGCCGACCGCGCGACGCCGCCGACTGTCGCCGAGCTTTTCGCCAATGTGCGCCGCAACTATTTCCGGCTCTATTTCCACTACATGTATTTCAACGTCGCCCGCATCTTCTATCTGCAGGCGGATAACCTCTTCAGCCTGATCGTGCTCGTGCCGTCGATCGTCGCCGGCAAGCTGACGCTCGGCTTGATGACGCAGATCAACAACGTCTTCGACCAGGTGCGCGGCTCGTTCCAGTATCTCGTCAATTCCTGGACGACCATCGTCGAGCTGTTGTCGATCTACAAGCGCCTTCGCACCTTCGAATCCGCGATCGAAGGCGAGCCGCTGCCGGATATCGACCAACGCTATCTGGAGCGCGAGGCTGGCATCGTTCACGCCGACGGCTAGAGTCGTCGGCTGTGAGGCCCTCTTAGGCGAACCGCATCGCTGTTCTCGCGCGAGCCTTTGCGGCCACTTCTTCACGGTCACGAGGAGGCTGGGAAGTCTCCAGTGAATCAAGCAACTCGTGGGCGCATTTCGCGATCGAATTGACCGCACGTTCGAACGCCGCCTCATTGCGTTTCGATGGTTTGGTCGTTCCGCTCAGCTTCCGCACGAACTGAAGCGCCGCATCATGGATCTCCTCGTCCGTTGCTGGCGGATCGAAATTGAAGAGGGGTTTGATATTCCGGCACATGACTAGCTCCCGGTCGTCTTCTCTCCGCCACTACGAGGAGGGTGGCGTAGGACAGAAGGTAGTCGCGTAAGCGCTAATTGCAAACGGACCAGATGGCCGCGCCGGCAAAAGGCGGAAGGGATGGCAATGCCTGCTTAAAGACCCGATGTTTGCGTCTGGTCCTGCAGCTTACCCCGCGCTTCGATCATCGGGATCGCCTTCGAATAGCTGACGCAGGCTACGTCCGCGCGACGGCAGACATCGCTGACCAGCCGGTCGAGCGCGCGCCAATAGGCGCCGCCGTTCATCTCGACGAAGTGAAAGCCCAGCTGCAGCGGGATGCGGCTGCCTGAATACTGCTTGTCGAAGGCTTCCTTGAAGGCGGCATAGGAGCGGTCTTCGAATGCCTTCGAATCGGCCTTGTCTTCCTCGCCGTTGGAGTGGCGAACGAAGAGGTTGTAGTCCATGCCGATGATCGGTTTTTCGCGCGGGCCCTCGGGGATCAGTGGCAGGCCGAAGCGGATGATGCCGTTTTCCTCGACCGGCAGGGTCGGCCCCTTGGTCACCAGGCTGGCGTCATAGGTGAAACCGGCCTTCCTTTCCGCGGCGATCATATCGGCGCCCGGCGTTGCCGAGAGATAGGGCGCGCGGAAGCCGTGGATGCCATGGTCGACCAGATCCTGCCAGCCCTTGGGTTCTTCGAGGTCGACGCTCTTCCAGGCATTCTTCAAGGTGGCTTGGAAGGTGGCGAACTCCTTGCCCCAATCTGCCTCGCTCCACTGCCGTCCATCGAAGTGGCCGCAGGCGTGGCTCGAGATGTCGTGCCCCTCGAGGTGGGCGTGCCAGATGTTGCCGAGCCGCTCGCGAATCTCGTCGTCGCCCTGGGCAAAGCCGACATTGGATTTGCCAAGCTTCTGGTGCGGCGCCTGATAGGCCTTCTTGGTCGCCTGGTTCATCAGGAAGGTGCAGGAGAGGAAGTAGGTGAAATGGGCGCCGTTCTTGGCGGCCATCTCACGGCTTTTCTGCCAGAGCGCATTGTCGTGCGCACCGTCGAACGAGATCATCACCAGCTGTTTCGGCTGGTCGACAGCGCCCGCTGTGCCTGGAATAAACAAAGAGAGGGCGAGGGAGGCCTGGAAAAAAGAACGAAACATGGACACCGCGAGAATTTGTTTGCGGCTTTCCTGTTACAGAAATGCGGCGAAGCTGCGGTGACGCTGGCGTTTTTGCGCGGCTCCGGCTAAGTCTCGGAAAACGCACAGGAGATCGCCATGACATTGCTTATCGTCGGCATCATCATTTTCCTCGGACTTCATCTCATACGCGTCATCGCGCCCGGCTTTCGACAGTCCATGATCGATAGTCTCGGCGAGAACGGCTGGAAGCTGGCGTATTCCATCGTCAGCATTCTCGCGCTGATCCTGCTGATTTACGGCTTTGGTCAGGCCCGTCAGGTGACCGGCTTGCTCTACACGCCGCCGGTCTGGATGGCGCACATCACCCTGACCCTGATGCTGCTCGCAATGATCTGTCTGGTCGCCGCGCTGCTGCCGGCGGGGTATATCGCCGTCAAGGCGAAGCATCCGATGGTGCTTTCGGTGAAGATCTGGGCCTTCTCGCACCTGCTGGCCAATGGCGAGACCTCTTCGGTACTGCTGTTTGGTGCTTTCCTGGCATGGGGTGTGATCCTGCGGATTGCGCTGAAGCGTCGTGAGCGCGCCGGCGAGCTCACCCTTCGTCCGTTCGTCTCGGGCAAGTATGATCTCTATGCCGTCATCATCGGCGCGATCGCCTGGGCGCTCATCACGTTCAAGCTGCACGAGCTATTGATTGGCGTGGCTCCGATCGTTATGTGACGAATCTTTCCAATCCCCCTTACAACTGCTGAAAAATGGGGTAGAAGGCGCCACAATGTGCGTGCAACCCGCATGCCGAAGCATATCCGCGGCCGGAGACGAGAATGGCATTCAACGACGACAGCTTCATTCGTGAAGTTAATGAGGAACTGCGTTCCGACCAGGTGAAAGGCGCATGGCGCCGGTTCGGCCGCTACCTGATCGCGCTCGCCGTCCTGATCGTTCTCGGCACCGTCGGCTACAAGGTCTATGAATATTGGGACGACAACCAGTCCTCCGGCGCGGGTGACAAGTTTATCGCTGCCATGAAACTCGCCGACGAGAACAAGCACGACGAGGCGCTGGCAGCGCTTGAGACGCTCGAAAAGGAAGGCCACGGAGCCTATCCGATCCTCGCGCGGATGCGTGCCGCAAGCGTTCTCGCCCAGAAGGGCGATACGGCGGGTGCTGTGGCGGCCTTTGAGGTGATCGGCAAGGATAACGCCGCGCCGGCAGCTGTGCGCGATGCCGCCAGAATGCGCGCCGGCTGGCTGCTGATCGAAGGTGGCACCTACGAACAGGTCTCGGCCCAGGTTGAGGAAATGGCTGTTCCCGGCAACGCCTTCCGTCACTCCGCCCGCGAAGCACTCGGCCTTGCTGCCTACAAGGCTGGCAACATGCCGCAGGCACGCCAGTGGTTCCAGGCGATCGCCGACGACGCGCAGAGCCCGCGCAATGTTGCCAATCGCGCCCAGATGATGCTTGATAACATCACCGCATCCGGCAAGGCGCCCGCCGCACAGGGCTGAAAGTAAGGAATATCAATGAGCTTCACGGTCGCCATCGTCGGTCGCCCGAATGTTGGCAAGTCGACGCTTTTCAACCGCCTGGTTGGGAAGAAGCTGGCGCTTGTCGACGACACGCCGGGTGTCACCCGCGACCGTCGCCCCGGCGAGGCGCGGCTCGTCGACCTGCGTTTCACCATCGTTGATACCGCCGGTCTTGAAGAGGCCCATGAAGAGAGCCTGCAGGGCCGCATGCGCGCCCAGACCGAAGCGGCGATCGATGAAGCCGACCTTTCTCTGTTCGTCGTCGATGCCAAGACGGGCCTGACGCCTGTCGACACGGCGCTCGCGGAAATGCTGCGTCGTCGCGGCAAGCCGGTCGTGCTCGTGGCCAACAAGTCGGAAGCTCGCGGCTCGGACGCTGGGTTTTACGACGCTTATTCGCTCGGCCTTGGCGAGCCGACTCCGATCTCGGCGGAGCACGGGCAGGGGATGCTCGATCTTAGGGATGCGATCGTTGCCGCGCTTGGCGAAGACCGGGCGTTTCCGCCGAAGGAAGATGTCGCCGTCACCGACGTCGATATCCCTCAGTCGTCCGGCGAGGAAGGCGAGGAAGAGGAAGAACCCGTATACGACGACACCAAGCCGCTGCGTGTGGCGATCGTCGGCCGCCCGAATGCCGGCAAGTCGACCCTGATCAACCGCTTCCTGGGTGAGGACCGGTTGCTGACCGGACCGGAAGCCGGAATCACACGCGACTCCATCTCGGTTGAATGGGACTGGCGCGGCCGCACCATCAAGATGTTCGACACGGCAGGCATGCGCCGCAAGGCCAAGGTGATCGAGAAGCTGGAAAAGCTTTCGGTTGCAGATACGCTCCGCGCTATCCGCTTCGCCGAACTTGTCGTCATCGTCTTTGACGCGACGATCCCCTTCGAGAAACAGGATCTGCACATCGTCGATCTCGTGCTGCGCGAGGGCCGGGCTGCCGTGCTCGCCTTCAACAAGTGGGACATGATCGAGGAGCCGCAGGCGGTTCTCGCGGACCTGCGCGAAAAGACCGACCGGCTGCTGCCGCAGGCGCGAGGAATCCGCGCCGTACCGATCTCCGGCCAGACGGGTCGCGGGCTCGACAAGCTGATGCAGTCGATCATCGATACGGACAAGGTCTGGAACAAGCGCATCTCGACCGCTCGCCTCAACCGTTGGCTGGAGCAGCAGCAGGTTCAGCATCCGCCACCGGCAGTCTCCGGTCGCCGTATCAAGCTCAAGTATATGACGCAGGTGAAGGCTCGCCCGCCGGCCTTCATGATCTCCTGCACGCGCTCGGACGCGTTGCCGGAATCCTATACGCGTTATCTGATCAATGGCTTGCGCAACGATTTCGACATGCCGAGCGTGCCGATCCGCATTCACTACCGCTCGCCCGAAAATCCGTACGAATCGAAGAAAAGACGGAGCTGATCAAGCGAGCAATCTTACGTCTCATAACGCGACAGCGTATCGCGTAGTGTGATGATATCTGCCGCCAGCCGCTTCAGTTCTGCAAATTCCCGGCCCGATGCATCCAGAATGCAGCCGGGAATGGATGCCGCACGCTTCCTGAGTTCGCGGCCTTCCTCAGTCAGGCCAATAATGACGACACGCTCGTCCTCCTTGCCGCGCTGCCGCTTGATGTAGCCGGTCGCTTCCATGCGTTTGAGGAGGGGGGTAAGGGTGCTCGACTCGAGATGCAGCTTCTCGCCGATGCCGCCGACAGTCTGTCTGTCTTCCTTCCAGAGAGTGACCATTACCAGATATTGCGGGTATGTGAGATCCAGTGCGTCAAGCATCGGCTTGTAGACGCGGTTCATCGCGTGGTTCGCGGTGTAGAGGGCGAAGCACATAAAATCGTCGAGGTTGAGATCGTCGCTCATGTCGTGTTCTCCGGAAATGATCTAATTATATCGCGCAATAAATAATCGCAATCAAGTTTGTTGCATAGGAGTTATGCCAGAATGTTTATCGTGCGATAAACAATAGTGCGATAAACAAATGGTGTGTTCACGACGAACCGCAACCAAGAGGACTGGACAATGTCGACCATCAAGACCGCACTCTCCGCAGCCACGATCCTGGCAGCCACCACATTCGGCGCCGCTGCCGATCCGGTATTGGAACCGACGACGCAGAAGTTCATCGACGCGCTGGCCGGCGCCAAGCCGATCTACACGCTGTCTCCGTCCGACGCCCGCGACGTACTTGCCGGAGCGCAGAAGGGCGATGTCAAGAAACTCGCCGCCAAGGAAGAGAACCTCACGATCAAGGCTGGTCCGACCGGCAGCATCAAGCTGCGCGTCGTCCGTCCGGAAGGCGCGAAGGGCAAGTTGCCCGTCGTGATGTATTTCCACGGTGGCGGCTGGGTTCTCGGCGATGCCGAGACGCATGACCGGCTCGTTCGCGAGATCGCCAACGGCGCCAAGGCCGCCGTCGTCTTCGTTGATTATGAGCGCTCGCCTGAGGCACGCTATCCGATCGCGATCGAGCAGGCCTATGCCGCTACGAAATACGTCGCTGAGCATCAGAAGGAATTCAACGTCGATGCGAGCCGCCTGGCAGTGGCCGGCGATAGCGTCGGTGGCAACATGACGGCAGCAGTGACCCTTCTAGCCAAGGAGCGGGGCGGTCCCGCAATCGATCAGCAGGTCATGTTCTATCCCGTGACCGACGCCAACTTCGAGACCGGCTCCTACAACCAGTTCGCCAATGGTCCCTGGCTGACCAAGGAGGCCATGAAGTGGTTTTGGAACGCCTATCTGCCTGACGAAGCCAAGCGCAAGGAGCCGACCGCTTCGCCGCTCCAGGCATCGCTCGACCAACTGAAGGGCTTGCCGCCGGCATTGATTATTACCGATGAGAACGACGTGCTGCGCGACGAAGGCGAGGCCTATGGCCGCAAGCTGACGCAAGCCGGCGTCAAGGTAACCTCCATCCGCTACAACGGTACGATCCATGACTTCGTGCTTCTGAACGCCATTGCCGAGACACCGGCAGTGCGCAGCGCGGTCTCGGTCGCCAGCCAGACGCTGCGCGAGGCGCTCAGCAAGTAACGCCTTCAGGTTCCCGAAGAGACAGGCCCGGCGGCTTCGCCGGGCTTTTTCGTTCTTGGCAGCGACTTGGCGGCAAATTGCCAGGCCTTTTTCCATTTCGGCGTAATGACACCGTTGGCAGCGCGGATGTTGTTGATGAACTGCGTGGTTGCCGCTTCCCAGGAATATTGAAGCGCGAGTTCGCGTGCTTTCTCGCGGGAAGCAGACAATGCCGTCAGGCAGGCCGTTTTCAGGTCGTCGTCGAGTGCTCCGACTTCGTTGTCGTCTCCGATGATGTCGAACGGGCCGGTGACAGGGTAGGCGGCCACGGGAACGCCTGACGCGAGGGCCTCGAGGATCGTATTGCCGAACGTATCCGTCAGCGACGGGAAGACGAAGACATCGGCCTGGGCATAGGCCTTTGCCAGCTCCTCGCCGACTTTTAGGCCGGTGAAATGCACATCGGGATAGCGTTTCTCGAGTTCCGTGCGGGCCGGCCCGTCACCGACGACGACCTTCGATCCGGGCAGGTCGAGATCCAGGAAGGCCGGCAGGTTCTTTTCCAGGGCAACGCGGCCGACTGTCATGAAGATCGGGCGGGTAAGGCTGAACGGCGCATCTTCCGGGGGCATGGGGCGGAAATGATCGGCATCAATGCCGCGGCTCCACGGCATGAGGTTTCGAATGCCCTTTTCGGAGAGTTCGCGCGCGAGGCTTGGGGTCGCGACCATGCAACCGGCGCCCGAGTTGTGAAACCAGCGAACGAAGGCGTAAAGCCAGCTCTTCGGTATGGGCAGGCGAGCCGAAACGTATTCCGGAAAGCGAGTGTGGTAGCTGGTGGAGAAAGGCATGCGATTCTTCAGACACCAGCGCCGCGCCGTCAGTCCCAACGGGCCCTCCGTCGCGATATGAACGTAGGAGGGCATGTGTTTCTTGATCTCGCGCGCGACGCGGCGGTAGCTCGCTATCGAGAGACGAATTTCGGGATACGTGGGGCAGGGCACGCTGTGAAAGCCCTGCGGCGTCACCATCGCCACGTCGATGCCCATCTTCGCCAGTTCGCGATTGGTGTTCTCGATCGAACGGACGACGCCGTTGACCTGCGGATGCCAGGCATCGCTGACAATCACCAGCCGTTCCGCCATGCCCAGCCGAGATGCATACCGGCCTTCGTTGCCTCCAACATCCGACATATGTTGCAGCACGCCCCAATCCCATCCATGCCGCGCCCGCGGGGGCGCCGGCCCAATTCCCGGCTGACCCGGAGACTCGATTCCCGCGCCTCACATTCTGGCGGTCGTCGATGATGGAAATATTACAGTCGCACTGCGCCGATCGTTCGATGTTGCTCAGGTCTTGTCGATGCCGAGCTTTTCCCATGCGACGAGGGCGCCGTGTTCGCTAACCACGCGTGCGGCGACCTTCGCGGCAAACGCCGCTGCAGCAGGGGCGTCCTTCGTTTCGAGATAGCGGGCGAGAAATGCGCCGTTGAAACTGTCGCCGGCGCTGGTCGTGTCGACGACCTGTTCGACCTTTTCGGCTGGGACGAAGCTCTCCACGCCGTCGAAGCTCAGGGTCGCTCCCTCTGCGCCGTTCTTAACGACCACATCGGTCGCGCCAAGCGTGCGATACCGCTGGATCGTCGCAGCGATCGAGACGTCGCCGAAGTGCGTTGCTTCGTCGTCAAAACTCGGCAGCACCAGGGACGAGGCGCGCGCACCTTCGCTGATCGTCGCATGCATCACGTCATAGCCGGACCAAAGCCGCGGGCGGATATTGGGGTCGAAGGCCACGATCTTGCCGGCGGCCTTGGCGCGACGGACTTCGGCGAGCAACGTATCGGCGTCATTGCGAGACAGGATCGCAAGTGTGATGCCGGAGAAATAGATGACATCGCATGCCTCGATCGCCTCGCGCAGGAGCTCCGCATCGGCTGCCAGCTGGCGGGCGGCCGAGTTGTCGCGCCAGTAGCTGAAGGAGCGCTCGCCGTCCTTGAGGCTGATCATGTAGAGACCGGGCGCCTTACCCTTGATGCGCCTGATAAATTCCGTGCCGATGCCAGCCTGCTTGTAGAAGGCGATCATCTCATCGGACATGGCTTCGTCGCCGAGCGCGGTAAAATACTCCACCGACCAATCTGCCGGCAGGCAGGCGCGAGCATACCAGGCGGTGTTCAGCGTATCGCCGGCAAAGCCCTTGCGTAGCAATCCGGCGCCTGCCTGCGAAAGCTCCACCATGCATTCACCGATCGATAAAAAACGCCCGCTCACAGAAAGCCTCCCTGAATTTTCCCGTTTCGCTGATACGCGCAGAGCACCTTCCTGACAAGCCGCGAGCGGCATGTGCCTGCGGCATTAGGCCGGATTTGTTGACCGTGTGGACGGGGCGCATAATGACGCGCGTAGCTATGGGGATATGTTCATGCAGAAGATCCCAGTTTCTCTGATCGCCATTTCACTTATCGCGGGACTATCCCTCTCAGCTATTCCCGCTTTCGCACGCGGCGGAGGCAAGGGCCGAAAGATGGATTGCCAGACACTCGCCATGCAGGAGCGCAACTCCGTGGGCGGCAAGCTACCGAGCAAGGACATCAAGCGCCGCGACAAGATAAAGCGCAGAATGCAGAAACTTGGATGTGCGACGGATCCCGGCTGAAGGTTGTTTTTTGGCGCGCCCGCTTTAGTCTTGGCATGATTGCGTGATGCGGGAGATGATTGGCTGATGTCGGTTGCAGGCAAGACGGCGGACTGGTGGCGGGGTGCTGTCATTTATCAGGTCTATCCGCGATCCTTTCAGGATACCAACGGAGATGGTCTCGGAGACCTGAAGGGCATTACCCGGAGATTGCCCTATATCGCCAACCTTGGCGTAGATGCGATCTGGCTCTCGCCGTTCTTCAAGTCACCCATGGCCGACATGGGTTACGATGTTTCGGATTATTGCGATGTCGATCTGATCTTTGGCACGCTTGATGATTTCGATGAAATGATGGCGGCCGCCCATGGGCTCGGCCTCAAGATCATCATCGATCAGGTCATTTCCCATACCTCCGATGTTCATCCCTGGTTTGTCGAAAGCCGCTCGAGCCGGACCAATCCCAAGGCGGACTGGTATGTGTGGGCGGACCCGAAACGGGATGGGACGGCCCCCAACAACTGGCTCTCGATCTTCGGTGGACCAGGATGGGAATGGGACGGCGTGCGCCGGCAGTATTACCAGCATAACTTCCTGACCTCGCAGCCGGATCTCAACTTCCACAGTCCGGAGGTTCAGGATGCCGTGCTTGCCACCGTGAAGTTCTGGCTCGACCGCGGCGTCGACGGCTTCCGCCTCGACACTGTCAATTATTACTTCTGCGACAGGCTGCTTCGCGACAACCCTCCGCATGCGCCCGATGAGAGCGATACCGGTCTCGATGCGCCGGATACCAACCCGTACGGCATGCAGAACCACCTCTACGACAAGACGCAGCCGGAGAATGTCGGCTTCCTCCGGCGGTTCCGGGCGCTGCTTGATCGCTACGAGGCGCGCGCGACGGTCGGCGAGGTCGGCGACGGTGCCCGCTCGCTGAAGACCGTCGCCGCCTATACGGGCGGCGGCGACAAGCTGAACATGTGCTACACCTTCGACCTGCTCGGACCGGACTTTACCGCGACGCATATTCGAAACTGCGTCGATGCCTTCCAGAAATCGGTTGCCGATGGGTGGGTATGCTGGGCGTTCTCGAACCACGACGTCAACCGTCATCTGAGCCGCTTTGCCAAGGCGGCAGCAGAGCGGCCCGTGATCGCCAAGCTCGCCATGTCTGTGCTGGCGACGCTGCGCGGCTCGATCTGCCTCTACCAAGGAGAAGAACTTGGGCTTCCCGAGGCCGAGCTCGCCTTCGAGGATCTGCGTGATCCCTATGGCATCCGCTTCTGGCCGGCGTTCAAGGGACGTGACGGATGCCGCACTCCGATGCCCTGGGAGGCTGCCAAGGCGCATGCCGGCTTTACGAGCGCCGAGAAGTCATGGTTGCCGGTGCCTTATGAGCAGGCGGCGCTTTCCGTCGATACGCAGGAGAGCGATCCGAATTCCGTGTTGCACCACTACCGGCAGACGCTCAATTTCCGGAAAAGCCACCCGGCTTTGCTCAATGGCACTATGGAATTCATCGGTACCAATCAGGACCTTCTCGCCTTCACGCGCAGCAAGGGAAGCGAGAAGCTGCTCTTCGTCTTCAACCTGACGCGCAAGCCCGCGCAGTTCATCCCGCCGGCCGGAATGGTGATCGGAGAACGGCTGGCGATGCCGGGCTTCGCGGCGGCAGCCGGAACCGGTCCAATCAAGCTGGCCGCACTCGATGCATTCTGCGCACGGGTGGCTGGCTAAATTAGACGCTCACCCGACGAGGGCGAACTTGTCGACGTCCACCATTCCGCGATCCGAGATCTTCAGGTGCGGAATGACCGGGAGCGGCAGGAAGGCCACCTGCAGGAAGGGTTCCTCAAGCGTCGTGCCGAGCGCGTAGGCGGCCTTGCGTAGATGGTGGAGTGTGTCGCGCACCGTCTCGTAGGTCTCGAGGCTCATCAGGCCGGCAATGGGCAGGGCGATCTCGCCGGTGACCTTGCCATCCTCGACGACAACGAAGCCGCCGTTGATTTCGCCGAGGCGATTGGCGGCGAGGGCCATGTCATCCTCGCTGACGCCGACGACGCAGATGTTGTGACTGTCATGCCCGACGGTCGAGGCGATCGCACCTTTCTTCAGGCCGAAGCCCTGGACGAAACCATTGGCATGGTTGCCGTTCTTGCCGTGCCGCTCGATGACGGCGACTTTGATGATGTCATTGCCGAGATCGACGTCAGTCTGGTTGCCCTTCACCGGTAGCCGGTAGCGGCGATGTTCGGTGATGATCTTGCCGGGCGTGACGCCGATCACAGGGGTTTCGCCGTCGGCGACGGGAACGCCGAAGTGCGCGGCGTTGACGGGCCGGGCCTTGACGCTATCAAGGCCGACCGGTTCGACGGGCTTGCGCGTGGCGAAAAGCTCTGGGGTCACTTGGCGCCCAGCGGCAAAGACGAGATCTGCGCGGCAGTTTTCGAGGCTGTCGATGACCACGAGGTCTGCACGCCAGCCGGGGGCTACGAGACCGCGGTCCCTCAGGCCGAAGGCACGGGCAGCCGAGATCGACGCGGCGCGATAAATGGCCAGCGGCTCGACGCCGTTCTTGATCGCGGTCCGGATCATGTAGTCGAGATGGCCTTGCTCGGCGATGTCGAGGGGATTGCGGTCATCAGTGCAAAGGGCGAGGTACGGCGACAGGCGCTCGGTGATGATGGGCATCAGGGCCGCCAGATCCTTCGACACGGAACCCTCGCGCACGAGGATATGCATGCCCTTGCGCATCTTTTCTAGCGCTTCGGCAGCACTGGTGCATTCATGCTCGGTGCGGATGCCGGCGGAGAGGTAGCCATTCAGGTCATTGCCCGAGAGCAGGGGGGCGTGGCCGTCGATATGCTGCCCCTGGAAGGCATCGAGCTTGGCCATGCAGATGGGATCCTTGTGGATCACACCGGGGAAGTTCATGAACTCGGCGAGGCCGATGACCTTCGGATGATGGCGAAATGGAAGGAGACGTTCGATCGGCAGATCTGCGCCCGATGTTTCCAGATGTGTGGCGGGCACGCAGGAGGAGAGTTGGACACGGATGTCCATGATCGTTTCGAGGGACGAATCGAGGAAATACTGAATGCCTTCGGTGCCGAGAACATTTGCAATCTCGTGCGGGTCGCAGATGACTGTCGTTACGCCATAGGGCAGGACGCAGCGGTCGAATTCGTGCGGCGTCACCAGCGACGACTCGATGTGGAGATGCGTATCGATGAAGCCCGGCACCACGATCTTGCCCGAGATATCGATCTCGGTTTCGCCGTCGTAGCTGCCGCACGTGCCGACGATACGATCCTGTGCGATCGCGACATCGGATGCCACCAGTTCGCCGGTCACGAGGTCGAAGAAGCGTCCGCCTTTCAGAACGATGTCGGCGGGCAGGCGGCCCGTCCCTTGGTCGATAAGGCGTTCGAGCTTGGCGGTCATGGCATCCTCGTGCTGGCGTTTCACCAGTTATAGCCCATGTGTCTGACAAAGCGAGATCGGCTTTGTCGGCCGGTCCACAAACGAAAACCGGGCGCCCCAGAGGGACGCCCGGCGATCGAAATCGGAAGATCGAAGGCTTATTCGGCCGGAACGATCTTGCCAGCTTCCCACTTGTAGAGCGCGAAGCTCTGCGAAGTCAGGTCGCCGGTTTCGCCGTAGGTCAACTTGCCGATTGCCGTCGGGATCGCTTCGCCGCCCTTCAGCGCCTTGGCGACTGCTTCGGAATCCTCAGCGCTGCCAGCCTTCTCGATACCTGCCTTCAGGACTTCGACTGCGGCGTAGGCGTTGAGCGTGAAGGCTTCGGCCGGGATGCCCTTGGCCTTCAGCGCATCGGCAGCTGCCTGCGAATCCGGGCTCTTGGTCGCATCCATGGCATTGGTGAAGATCGTGCCGCCGGCTGCGTCGGTACCGATGTTCCAGAACTCGCTGTTCGAGAGGCCGTCGCCGCCGATGATGACGGCCTTGACGGACAGGTCATGCAGCTGGCGGGCCAGCAGGCCGCCTTCCGGGTGATAGCCGCCGAAATAGACGACATCGACGTTCTCGGCCTTCAGACGGGTGGTCAGCGCGCTGAAATCCTTGTCGCCAGGGGTCAGGGAGTCGTCGAGCACTTCCTTGATGCCGCCAGCATTCAGTGTGGCCTTGAATGAATCGGCCAGGCCCTTACCGTAGGCGCCCTTGTCGTTGATGATCGCAACGCGCTTGTCCTTGAAGTTCTTCAGGACGTAGTTGGCGGCGACTTCGGCCTGCTGGTCGTCGCGACCGCAGGTGCGCAGGACGTTGGCGAGGCCACGCTTGGTGAGGTCTGGTGCGGTTGCCGTCGGGGTGACCATCAGCACGCCGTTCTCAGCAAGAACGTCGGAAGCCGGGATCGCGACGCCCGAGGTGACCGGGCCGACGACGAAGCGGATACCGTCGCCGACGAGCTGGTTTGCAGCGGAAACGCCCTGCTTGGGTTCGCCGGCATCGTCGGCATATTTGAGGATGACTTTCTCGCCGAGGATGCCGCCCTTCTTGTTGATCTCGTCAACAGCAGCCTGCGCGCCATTCTTCACCTGATCGCCATAGGCGGCAACGGGGCCAGTCAGCGGCGCGATGAGGCCGATGGTGACGTCAGCATGGGCGAGCGGCGCAAAGGCAAGCGAGGCGACGAGGGCCGCCGACAAAGTCTTCAGACTCATTTTCTTTCTCCTTGGGTGGGTATCAAAACCCGCGATTTAAGTGCCGCGGCGGCGAGCCCAGATCGTCAACAACCCTTGCAGGGGGATGCGCCAAGAGACGATGAGCAGCCGCGCGCCGAAACACCCGCCCTCCATATTTGGCTTCGACGGACGCTTTGCAAGTTTCTTAGGAATTTACCGTCGATTTCGCAAGAAGATAAAGAAATAGGGCCCGCTTTTGCCTGATTTGACAAAAGCGGGCCCCGAAAACGCGTCGTTTAGATGTTATTTTGCAAAATTTCGCGCAGTTTTCCGAAGAGCTCGTCGATGTGGTGCTTTTCGATGATGAGCGGCGGCGAGAGCGCGATGATGTCGCCGGTAGTGCGGATCAACAGGCCCTTCTCATAGGCCTTCAGGAAGGCGGTAAAGGCGCGCTTGGTCGGCTCGCCGGCGATCGGATCGAGCTCGATCGCGCCGATCAGGCCGGTGTTTCTGATGTCGATGACATTCGGGCAGTCCTTCAGGGAGTGCAGCCCGTCGGCCCAGTAATCCGAGAGCTCGGCGGCGCGGGTCAGGAGGCCTTCTTCCTTGTATGTGTCGAGCGTGCCGAGTGCTGCGGCGCAGGCGATCGGGTTGCCGGAGTAGGTGTAACCGTGCATGAACTCGATCATGTGCTCGGGGCCGCTCATGAACGCGTCATGGATCTCTGCGGTCACGAAGACCGCGCCCATAGGAATCACACCGTTGGTCAGGCCCTTTGCGGTGGTGATCATGTCCGGCTTGACGTCGTAGTACTGGGCAGCGAACGGCGCGCCGAGGCGGCCAAAGCCGGTGATGACTTCGTCAAAGATCAACAGGATGCCGTGCTTGGTGCAGATTTCGCGGAGCTTCTGCAGGTAGCCCTTCGGCGGGATCAGCACGCCGGTCGAACCGGCAATCGGCTCGACGATGACGGCGGCAATCGTCGAAGCGTCGTGTAGCGTGACGATGCGCTCGAGCTCGGTCGCCAAGTCGCCGCCATGCTCGGGCTGGCCGCGGGTGAAGGCGTTCTTGCCCGGCTGATGCGTGTGGGGCATGTGGTCGACGCCCGTCAGCAGCGTGCCGAACATCTTGCGGTTGGAAACGATGCCGCCGACGGAGATGCCACCGAAGTTGACCCCATGATAGCCGCGTTCGCGGCCGATCAGACGGAAGCGCGAGCCGTTCCCCTTCACACGATGGTAGGCGAGGGCGACCTTCAGCGCCGTCTCGACCGATTCAGACCCCGAATTGGTGTAGAGAACGTGGTCCATGCCTTCGGGTGCGATGTCGACGAGGCGGTTCGCGAGTTCGAACGCCTTGGGGTGGCCGAGCTGGAAGGCCGGCGCGTAGTCGAGCTCACCAGCCTGTTCGCGGATCGCTTCGGTGATCTTCGGCCGGCAGTGGCCAGCATTCACGCACCAGAGGCCGGCGGTGCCGTCGAGCACCTGACGGCCGTCATGGGTCTGGTAGTACATGTCCTTGGCGCTGACGAAAAGACGCGGCTCCTTCTTGAACTGGCGGTTCGCAGTGAAGGGCATCCAAAAGGCCCGAAGGTCGTTTGGCGTGGTATTGAGGCGATTGGACATGCTGTTCTCCATGGCCGTTTCGGAGGCCCTTCCCAGTATTGGCTGATGCGGTTTTTTTACTGCCCGGTCAAATTATCAGCGGTTCTTCGGGCGTCAAGCCGCTGACATTGCCGTCAGGCCGTTGCATCGGAGGTACGCGCAAAAAATAGACCGGCATCGCTGCCGGTCTAAAAGTATGTAAACGTGCTGAAATGAGGTTGCCACACTATTCCGGATGCATTTCACGGCAGTGGGGCTTATCAGCTGACATTATGTCAGCTTGTCCTTACGCCGCGGACTTTGCCTGGCTTTGAACAGAGTAGATGTCGGTGAGGGCTTCGAGGATCCTGAGGACCGGCTCGGAGCTGCTGGAGTAGTAGATCGTCTGGGCGTCGCGGCGCGTCTTCACCAGTTTCTGGGCGCGCAGCTTTGACAAGTGCTGCGACAGCGCGGACTGGCTCAAGCCAACCTCCTGCGCCAGCGCACCGACCGGGATTTCGCCCTTCACGAGGTTGCAGAGAATGAGAAGCCTTTTCGGGTTTGCCATTGCGGACAAGAGCGCAGCGGCAATATTCGCATTGGCGGTTAAATCGATTGTGTCCATATCTTCTTCCCGATGTGAAACTAATTTCAAAAACGCATGTTCCCGCTCAATGCCGGACGGCGAAAACTATCAATACGGCGTCAAGATTGTATATAGCTAAATTTCAGGTATTGCGGATTTTATGTTAGATATATGGAAATAAACGTCCTCGATGTCCTCTGCGACGGCAGCGAATTCGCAACGCAGAAGCAAATCACCCGAAATCAGATCGAAACCGGCGCAGTCCACTCCACAAATGCGCCAATCGCCGCCGTTGCCGGCCTTCAAACTCGCTGCGGTCATGGGGGCGAGATCGGGGCTTGTACCTAGTAATTCTTGCACTATCGCATCGGCCTGCGCCGCCACGTTCTCGTTCCCGGGGGATCGAATCGTCAGGTCGTCTCCATCAAGAAGATAGGCGCGACCAAACCCACCATTCAGGCTCGCGGATTGCGGCACCAGCCGGAGGAAGCGGAAATCCGGGAAATCGATATAGAGCTTTGCCTTGGCATGGCGGTTGAGGAAGCGGCTGCGAATCCGGGCATGGATGACGCTGTCGCGCTCGACCGGTTCGGCAAGGCATTGGGTCGTCAAGCGCGGATAGGCCAGTGGATCGCCCTTGCCGGGCTCGCCCGTCAGAAGCGACGCACGGCGATCGGCGTCGAGCGCGCGGGTATGCGTCGACAGGCCCGACACGAGAATGACGGGAACGCCATCGATGTCGGTGCCGAGAAGTACCCGGCTGGCAAATGGGAAGCCGGTCTCGGGATCGAGGACGGCGATTGCAGCATAACGGGCGGAGCGGAGAAGCGTGCGCGCGAGCTTGCGGGCTTCTCCGTCCGTTTCCCTGAGAACGGAAGCTTGATCTTTCATGTCCACTTTTCTGACCGAAGCGGACGGTCGGATCAAGCTTCTTCTTTGCGGCGATGCTGCGTCAGACCCTCAACGATATCCTGGGCCGAAATGGTACCGATGATCGCGCCGTTTTCCACCACCCCGATACTGCCGGGCTGGCGCGACAGTGCATCGAGAATGTCGATCAATGGCGTCTCGGCGCGCGCAGTGCCGCTGACGCTTGCGCCAGCGGCGGCGTGGCCGAGGCCTGGCTGCATTACGTCCTGCGCCGTCAGCATGCTGATCGGATTCATGTGCTGGACGAAATCGGCGACGTACTGGTCGGCGGGGTTTTTGACGATCTCCTGCGGCGTGCCGCATTGGATGATGCGCCCGCCCTCCATGATGGCGATGCGGTTGCCGATGCGGAAGGCCTCATCCAGGTCGTGGCTGACGAAGAGGATCGTCTTCTTCAGCCGCCGCTGGAACTCGAGAAGCTCGTCCTGCAGGCGCGTGCGGATAAGCGGATCGAGCGCCGAGAACGGCTCGTCCATCAGCAGGATCGGCGCACCGGTCGCGAAGGCACGAGCGAGGCCAACGCGTTGCTGCATGCCGCCGGACAATTCATTGACCTTGCGGTCCGCCCATTTGGTCAGGTTGACCAGTTCGAGCTGTTCGCCCACGCGCTTCTTGCGCTCGGCCTCGGGCATGCCCGCAAGCTCAAGGCCGAAGCCGACATTTTCCGCGACCGTTCGCCACGGCAGCAAGGCAAACTGCTGAAACACCATGGAAAC
Source organism: Rhizobium sp. RHZ02 (assembly GCF_014851575.1). Classification (NCBI taxonomy): domain Bacteria; kingdom Pseudomonadati; phylum Pseudomonadota; class Alphaproteobacteria; order Hyphomicrobiales; family Rhizobiaceae; genus Rhizobium; species Rhizobium sp. RHZ02. The sequence continues at coordinate 54,564 of NZ_JACUZX010000014.1, read as the reverse complement.
GGTGTGCATGCGCAGGTCGCGCAGGCCCTTGGCGGTGGTCTTGTAGGGATTGCAGGGGCCGTTTGGCGTTGCGACCGAAACCTCGCCGCGCACGACGGGCGCCAGCCCGTTTACGGCCCGCAGGAGGGTGGACTTGCCGGACCCAGAAAGTCCCATGAGGACGAGGATCTCGCCTTCCTGCACGGAGAGCGAGGCATCCGCCACGCCGAGAACAAGACCAGTCGCAGCACCGATCTCGTCGCGGTTTTTGCCCTGATCGGCCAAAACCAGGGCGTTTTCCGGCTTGTCGCCGAAGACGATGCTGACGTTGTCGAAACGGACCGCAGTCATACGCCTTCTCCTTCACCCGCAGTGCGGAACATTCGGTCGAGAATGATGGCCAGGATGACGATGCAGAGACCCGCTTCGAAGCCCTTGGCGACGTTGACCGTATTGAGTGCACGAACCACCGGCACGCCGAGGCCGTCGGCGCCGACAAGCGCGGCGATGACCACCATCGACAACGATAGCATGATCGTCTGCGTCAGGCCTGCCATGATCTGTGGCATGGCAAAGGGCAGCTCGACCTTGCGCAGCACCTGCATCGGCGTAGCGCCGAAAGATTCTGCCGCTTCCACCAGGGAGGAAGGGGTCGAGATGATACCGAGGCGCGTGAGGCGGATGGGGGCGGGGATTGCGAAGATCACGGTTGCGATCAAGCCCGGCACCATGCCGAGTCCGAAAAGGATAAGTGCAGGAATGAGATAGACGAATGTCGGAATGGTCTGCATCAAGTCGAGGATCGGGCGCAGGGCGGAATAGACCCAGGCGCGGCGCGCGGCGGCGATGCCAAGAGGAATGCCGACGATCATGCTGACAAAGGTTGAGGCGAGTACCAGCGCCAGCGTCTCCGTCGTCTCCTTCCAGTACCCCTGGTTCACGATGAAGAGGAGGCCAAGACAGGTGAAGACGGCCACGACGATCGAGCGACGGAGCCAGTAGGCAATCGCCCCGATCCCGAGGATGACGATTAGTGGGTGAGGTTTCTGCAGAATGAAAAGCAGCCCGTCGATGACGTGGGACAGAATGAAGGCGAGCTGATTGAAAAACCAATCGGCGTTGGAGGTCAGCCAGTCCACGAAGGCTTTCGCCCAGGAGCCGATGGGAATTTTAGTGTCGGTGAGCCAGGTCAAGGGAGCGCCTATCCATTAGGAACAACAACATTTCGCGACGATAGCGAGATGGGGCGGCGCGAGCCGCCCCGCTCGTCGTTATCAGAGGCCGAGGCTCTTCTTGACGACCGCGAGGCCATCGCCGCTGTCATCGCGCGCCTTGACGCCGGCAAGCCACGGGTCAAGCGCGGAAGGATTGGCCTTCAGCCACTCTGTCGCTGCCTTTTCCGGCTCATCGCCGTCGTTCAGGATCTTGCCCATGATCTGGTTTTCCATCTCGAGCGAGAAAACCATGTTCTTGAGCAATGCACCGACGTTCGGGCACTCATTGAGATAGCCCGCGCGCACGTTGGTGAAAACCTTCGCGCCGCCGAAGTCCGGCCCGAAGACATCGTCACCACCGGTCAGATAGGTCAGCTTGAAGTTGTCGTTCATCGGATGCGGCTCCCAGCCGAGGAAGACAACGGGCTTGCCTTCCTTCTCGGAGCGAGCCACCTGCGCCAGCATGCCCTGTTCGGAAGACTCGACCACTTCCATGCCCTTGAGGCCGAAGGTGTTCTTTTCGATCAGATCCATGACGAGGCGGTTACCGTCGTTTCCGGGCTCGATGCCGTAGATCTTGCCGTCAAGGTCATCCTTGTGAGCTGCAATATCCTTGAAATCCTTGATGCCGAGCTCAGCGCCCTTGGCGTTGGTCGCCAATGTGTATTTTGCGCCGACGAGATTCGGTCCGAAGGATTCGACCGATTTATCATCAAGGAAGGGGCGAACGTCTTTTTCCTGTGTCGGCATCCAGTTGCCGAGGAAGATGTCGATGTCCTTGTTCTTTAGCGATTGGTAGGTTACCGGCACGGAAAGAACTTTGACGTCAGGGGTATAGCCTAGTCCCTTCAGCACGACTGCTGCAGTCGCCGTTGTGGACGTGATGTCAGTCCAGCCGACGTCCGAAAAATGAACGGTGGAACAACTGTCTGGATCTGCGGCGAGTGCAGCGGTTGCGACAGAGAGAGCGGCAACTGCGGTGGCGGTGATCAGTATGAATGCGCTTGTCGTTTTCATTTATAGACTCCCAGTCTTACGTTCCCAAGCCAAGCACCAATAGCCGAGTTTTACAAGCGACCTCAGCGCGTTTGCGCCGCATTGCAGTACTCGATTGCGACGTGGGTCATTTTTCCGCCAGCGCTGAGATTTCAAAGGTTTTTGGCGATTTTTGGTCCTGAATTTCCTGTGACTATCAGAATGAGGGACTTTTCTTCGCGGTTTCGAGCTTCCAAGAAGCGAAAGACGGAGAAAACGATGGCAAAGCTCTATTTCAACTACTCGACCATGAACGCCGGCAAGTCGACGATGCTGCTGCAAGCCGCCTACAACTACGAGGAGCGCGGCATGCGTGTCGTTCTGCTGATTGCGGCCTTCGACGAGCGTGCTGGAAAGGGGATTATCGGTTCCCGGATCGGCCTGCAGGCAAGCGCCGTCGCCTTCGAACCGGAAGCTGACCTCCAGGCCTTGATCGGCGAACTCGGCAAGGAGGGAGAGCCGATCGCCTGCGTCTTTGTCGATGAGGCTCACTTCATGACGCGCGAGCAGGTCTGGCAGCTCGCCCGGGTCGTCGATCGCATGAATATACCTGTCATGGTCTATGGACTGAGAACTGATTTCCAGGGGCGCCTCTTCCCGGCGTCGCAGGAGCTTCTGGCGATTGCCGACGAGATGCGCGAGGTGCGGACCATCTGCCATTGCGGACGCAAGGCGACGATGGTGGTGCGTCTCGACGCAAATGGAAAGGTGCTGCGCGAAGGCGCACAGATCGATGTCGGCGGCAACGAAAAATACGTCTCGCTCTGCCGGCGTCACTGGGATGATGCAGTGAACGGGGATGGCTCGCCACGGCGGTGTGACCGGTCCTCAAAGTGATTCCGGTTTGGCAGCTTATGCGCTAGGTTCGCGATAACCGATTCATGGAGCCGCCCGGTGCGCAAGCCCTTCTCCTTCGATACCCAGCTCGAAGCCGCGCGAGCGCTCGTGGAGCAATTGCGTCTTGAAGCCAAGGTCTGCGTCGAATTCATCAACGAGTTCGCACGCCAGGCGGCTGCCGTCGATGACGAACGGTTTCTGGTCGAGAATGGCCGCTTCCAGGCGTTTGTTGCAAACGGCGCGAGCTTGACCAATCTTCTTGCTGAGCTCGTTTTCGTCCTCGACACGCTGACGGTCAAGATTTCGGCGGATCTCGATGGTTTCCGTGGCCTGACCGCCGGCGAAAGATTCATCGGTCGTTTTTCGCGCCAGCGGATGTGGCGTCGCCACAGCGCGCGCGTGCGCGCAGCCCCTGTCGTGGAGCGGCTTCGCGACCTGCTGGTGAAGTCCGAAGCCACGGCAGGTGTCATCGCGATCTACCGCACGATTGCGATCGACTTTCACAAGCTGGGTGAGCATGGGCTGATCGGCATCGTCGAGCAGCGCCGTCGGCTTGTCGACAAGATCGACATCGCCCGCCTTCGCATCCGGGAATTGAACGCCAAGGCACTGACGACGCAGGGCAGGATCGGCCTATACGGAAGCAGAGCCGAATGGGAGCTTATGGAACAAGAGCGGCGCTCGCTGAAAGCGGAGGCCGACCGTGTTGCCGATGAGGAACACGGAATGCGCGAGGAGAGCCAGCGCCGCGAACGCTTCATCAATCTCTTCCAGGTTTTCGTCGATGCGCTGAATAGCCAGGTGGGCCAGTGCAACGCCCTCAGGCGCAAGATGTTGATAGACACCGAAGAGCGGCTGCTGATCTATCAGGCGCAAGTCGACACCGACATCCCGGGATCGAAGGTTCAGATTTCAGCGGAGCTCTTTCCCGCCATCGCCGGTCCGATTGAATTGTTTGAGCGCAACATGCTGGCGCCACAGGAATTGGAGCAGCGCAAGCGGGCCGCCGACGCCGTCTTCGCGAGCAAGTTCGAAGCTTTCCGGCAGGAGCCGGAGGAGGGCTTCTCAGTGCCGATCATCGATACGACGGAAATCTCCAGGCGACTGCGCTTCCGTTTTCTGCGTCCTGGCTTCTGGCCGAAGAAACAATAATATCAGCACGATATTGTTCTTCCTGGAGCGAGCGCATATGTCAGTGCGCAGACCAAGCTTATCAAGGAGAAGACGATGCTCGACCGGATCGCCGGTTTTTTCAGGCTGATCGGCCGAACAATCGGACGCTGGGCGCGGGTTTTCTTTGCCTGGGCTTTCTGGCCATTCATCGCTGCCCGCGGCTGGTACGTTCAGCGGACTTGGATGATCCGCTTGCCGATCCTTGGTCTGATCGCGCTTCTTGCTGTCCTCTATTGCTATTTCATTTGGCAGACGCAGGTCTGGTCTAACTTCAATCCCTCCTTCGTGAATGAGTACAGACTTTCCGAGCGCAAGGTTCCTGCCGGCCAGGAGCTGCCGTCAACAGACGGAGCGGCAGCCAAGACTTGCCAGCGGTCGGCGATGTCGCAGCCGACCTGACCGATTTCAACGTCAACCAGAATGCGTGGATCTCCTCCATGCTTCTCTACCGTCTCGGCTTCTTCGGCATCGACTGGGATCACACGCCGTTTCTCGACAACAAGGCGTCGTTCCAGCGGGGCGTAAACCAGGCGGTTCGCCGCACCTCGGTCGAACTCGTCGATACGCTCGGGCGCGTCCGCGGGACGTCAGGGATCAATAACGATCTGCAGAAGGCGCGCGGCAACCTGCAATTCGACGAGTACAGCTGGTACTTCGGCCTTGATCCGTTCGGACCGAAGACACCGACGCCGAGCTATTATCGCTCGGCGCTCGACAGCCTGCGCAAGTTCAATACCGACCTCGCCGCCTGCAACGCCATCTTCGATGGGCGGGCGGATAACCTGATCCAGTTCATCGACCGCATCGCCAACGATCTCGGCAGTACCTCCGACGTGCTCGCGGACCGCTCGCAGAACCATCATCGGGGCTGGTTCGATACACGTGCAGACGATCGCTTCTGGTTCGCCTATGGTCAGCTTTACGCTTATTACGCCATCCTGGCGGCTGCACAGTCAGACTTTTCTCAAGTTATCGCGGAGCGCAATCTGGGCGCCATCTTTGGCGCAACAATGAGACAGTTCCAGGCGGCACTGAAGATCCAGCCGGCAATCATTTCTAACGGCCGGGAAGACGGCTGGCTTATGCCGAGCCATCTGGCAACGATGGGCTTCTATATTCTCCGCGTCCGGTCGAACCTCGTCGAGGTCCGCTCCGTGCTCGATCGCTGAGCGCTTGCTTAGTTGATCAGCTTCATACGGATCGCCTTGGCGACAAGCTGCGTCCGGTTCACACAGTCGAGCTTCTTGATGGCGCTCGTCATGTAGGCATTCACTGTGTGGTCGGATAGCGAGAGGATCTGGCCGATCTCGATCGACGTTTTTCCCTGCGCCGTCCACCGGACGACCTCGCGTTCGCGAGCGGAAAGGGGCGTGTGTTCCGGAAGCTTCGAATGCTGCGTGCGATGATACGCGTCGAGCAGATGGAGGATCGCAATGGTGAGTTCGTTGAGCTCGGTCTGCGCGAGCAGTGGGCGGTCGCCGGCCAGCCAAAACAGGATGCGCTCGCCGTCGCGAGTGTAGGCGGGCACCGCAACGCCTGTCGGTATGCCGAAGTGATGCAGAAGTTTGCTCAACTCATTGGGGAAAATTTCTGCGGAGGAACTGTCCAGAAGGCTCCATGAGCGCGGCAGGGCCGACTCGCTCATGCCCATTGCCAGCATGGGAAAACGCATGATGCGGGCGCGGTCGAACTGATTGAAGTATGCGGACGGAAGTGTTGTTTCGATGACCAGGGCCTTGAGGAGGACGCTTTCAGGAGCGGGCGCGAGCAACAGCGTGATATGCCGGAAGCCGTAGGCGCGGGCTACCTTTACAAGAACTTGCGCGAATTCGGCCCTGGTATTGACAGCTGAAATCTCTGTGGCCAGGGACAACTGTCTTTCCAAGGTAGTCATGTAAGACATCGATGCGTCCCTGCTTACCTTCATATCAGCGCCATAGAATATGCAAACTGATATATTTGCTAGTGCGAAACGGGGAGGCGCGCAGCGATTAATTTCAAATGTATTACTTTAACCACAGCGGATCGTCCCATGGTTGCGTTATTGTTTTCCAAAAACGCAACTTCAGGCACAATCGAGTTCCTCTTCTACGCCGCAGGAAAGCACACGGGTTCGCCGGAGAATAGCGCAAAGCGTCTTCGAATCACTTGGCGATCAGATCTTGTCCTTCACCCTTGGCCTTTTTTGTCAGCTGCTCGAGGAAACCGAGCATCACCGCGGAGACGACGAACGCAAGATGCATTGCCGTCAGCCACATGATCTTGCTGTCGGTGTATTGTTCGGCATTCAAGAAGACCTGGAGGAGGTGAATCGATGAAATTGCCACGATCGACGAGGCCACCTTGACCTTGAGGCTGCCGGCGTCGAGCTTGCCAATGAACGAGACGTCCTCTTCGCTCTCGTCAAAGCGGCTGACGAAGTTCTCGTACCCGGAGATCATCACCATGACGATGAGGCTCGCGACCAGGGCTGCGTCAATCAGGCCGAGCATGGCCAGAATCATTTCCCCCTCGTTGAGGACAAACACGCCGCCCGCCACCTTAAGGAATTTGTAACCGAAGGACACGGCGTACACGGCGAGCGCAAGAGCGAGACCGAGATAGAAGGCGACGAGTATCCAACGGCTCGAAAGGATGATGCGCTCGACAATCAGTTCGAGTGATTTCATGTCCGGTCCTCGCAATGTTAGAATCAATGCCTGACAGATAGCGGCTTGGATGAGCGTTGGGCAACCAGCGCGCTATTCACAGTCTCGGCATATTTCGCTATCCCGTTGAAACAATATGGGCGCGCCTATCGAGCGCAGAAAACCGGGGAACGGGGATGGCAGCACACAAGTCCGACATCGAGATCGCGCGCGCGGCGAACAAGAGACCGATCTTCGAGATCGGTGCAAAGCTCGGTATTCCGGCCGAGCAATTGGCGCCTTATGGGCATGACAAGGCTAAGCTCAGCGCGCAATTCATTGCCGCGCAGGCAGACAGGCCCGACGGCAAGCTGATCCTCGTCACGGCAATCAATCCGACCCCGGCAGGCGAGGGCAAGACGACAACGACCGTCGGTCTCGGCGACGGGCTGAACCGGATCGGCAAGAAGGCGATCGTCTGCATCCGCGAGGCCTCGCTTGGGCCATGCTTCGGAGTGAAGGGCGGGGCGGCGGGCGGCGGCTATGCCCAGGTCATTCCGATGGAAGACATCAACCTGCATTTCACCGGTGATTTCCATGCGATCACGTCGGCCCACAATTTGCTCGCAGCGATGGTCGACAATCACATCTATTGGGGCAACGAACAGGATATCGACCTCAGGCGCGTCACGTGGCGGCGCGTCATGGATATGAACGATCGGGCGCTGCGCGAGATGGTCTCTTCGCTGGGTGGTGTGGCCAACGGCTTTCCCCGGCAGAACGGCTTCGACATCACGGTCGCTTCCGAGGTGATGGCCATTCTTTGCCTCGCCAAGGACCTCGAGGATCTGGAAGAACGCCTCGGCAACATCATCATCGGCTACCGTCGCGACAAGTCGGCCGTCTACGCCCGCGACCTGAAGGCCGATGGGGCTATGGCGGTTCTTCTGAAGGACGCCATGCAGCCGAACCTCGTCCAGACGCTGGAAAACAATCCGGCCTTCGTCCATGGCGGCCCCTTCGCCAACATTGCCCACGGCTGCAACTCGGTGATTGCGACGAAAACGGCGTTGAAGCTTGGCGACTATGTCGTGACCGAGGCGGGCTTCGGCGCGGATCTCGGAGCCGAGAAATTCTTCGATATCAAGTGCCGCAAGGCGGGACTGGAGCCGGATGCCGCCGTCATCGTTGCGACGGTGCGTGCGCTCAAGATGAACGGCGGTGTAAAGAAGGAAGATCTCGGAACGGAGAATGTCGCTGCGCTGAGAAAGGGCTGCTCCAATCTCGGGCGCCATGTCGCCAACGTTCGCAAGTTCGGCGTTCCGGTTGTCGTTGCCATCAATCATTTTATCTCGGACACCGATGCGGAAATCGCTGAGGTGAAGGAGTATGTCTCGCGCCTCGGGGCTGAAGCGATCCTCTGCCGGCACTGGGCCGAGGGCTCTGCCGGTATCGAGGAGCTTGCCTACAAGGTGGTCGAGCTCGCGGAATCGGGACAGTCGAGATTCGAGCCGCTTTATCCCGACGATGTCTCCCTGTTCGAGAAGATCGAGATCGTCGCTTCGAAGATTTATCACGCAGGAGAGGTGACCGCTGATAAGGCGGTGAGGGACCAATTGCTTGCCTGGGAAGAGCAGGGTTATGGACACCTGCCGGTCTGCATGGCCAAGACGCAGTACTCCTTCTCAACCGATCCGAACCTGCGGGGTGCGCCGGAAGGGCATATCGTGCCGGTCCGTGAAGTTCGCCTATCGGCGGGCGCGGGCTTCGTTGTCGCCATCACAGGCGAGATCATGACCATGCCCGGCCTGCCGAGATCGCCGTCGGCGGAGCGGATTTACTTGAACGATCAAGGGTATATCGAAGGGTTGTTCTAATCTTCGATTAAGGACGGGGAGAGCTTATTGTCCCAGCCTATCAATTTGGAACCGATAATGTCGGCCTATTGGCGAAGCTGCGTTTTTGGCGTGGCTGCAGTTGTTTCTGTGATGGCAAGCAGCGCTGCGACCGGTGAGTCGGTTGCTACCGAACAAAGCATGGCCGACTTCATGAAGGGCAATCCCGACTGCGTGGAGTTCAACGATCAATGTTCGATCTGTACCGTGGTCGACGCCGAGGCCAATTGCTCCACGCCTAAGATAGCCTGCATCAAGAAGCCTTATGTCTGTACGCGGCGTTCGGACAAGTGAGTTGACGTCGACGGATGGCCGAGAGCCGCGATAAGGGACATTGGCGAAGCTTGCTAATGACAGTAGCGATATCCGCCCTTGCGTTCCAAGACATCGAGGTGGAAGTGGGTTTCGTGTGCTGCATCGCTTTCCGGATCCAGCACTGTCGTGAAGAAGAGGCAGCCTGCGGAACTGACTGTGCGCTGGAAGGCACCGATCAGAGTCGAATCCTCGCGGCGAGGCTGCACGGCGATATCCTTCCCTTTTTCGAAGCTGAAACTTGCGATGTCGATCGCGTTGCCGCGGGCATGCTCGGACACCTTGCCGGTCTCGGCACCATTGCGCAGGCGACAGATGTAGGTTGATGCCTGGTTGATGCCGACTATGCTCCCCTGATCCGGCGCGGCAACGCGGGCGGCCGGGATGACACTCTCCTTCATCCAGCGGGCGAGGCCGAGAGCCACGGGGCATCGGAAGACGGCATCCGGTTTTATCTTGATGCCCGGAAGGACCTCGGTGACCTTGATGGGCTTGTCGATGCCGCAACCGTTGCCATCATCGATGCGCGAGATGTCCTTGAAGACGACGCCAAGGGCCTGAAGCTCCTTCACACATTCAGAATGTTCCGCATCGCTCTCGGGGGCGATTGTCAGGTGTTGCTCCTCGAGCGTCTGCTGGGAGGGGAGCTTCGGCCCCTGCTTTTCCAACGGAGGAGAAGAGCCGGAAGGCGGCTGAGTGACCGGCGGCGTTTCGGTATCGGGCCTTTCCGGTTTTGGTTCGGGCTTTGGGGGAAGTCCTGGCGTGGGTTCTGCTGTAATTGATTTACCCGGACGGATTTCAGGTCGAGGGCCTTTCTCCGGCAGGCCTGCGTTGGTCAGGAGGCCAATGCAGCTCAGCGCCGCCAGTATCACGATGATCTTCTTCACACATCCACCCTTGTACGTTCGCCCCGGGAGAGAACGTGCGGATGCGGTTTTCGTTGCAATTTCGCAACGTTGATTGCTGCGGCGTAAATATGACTTATTAAATCAAGATATCTCGGGTCTGATATATTGACAATTATAGTCATGTTTTTTATGCGGCGAAAAGAAGGCGAGAAATCTTCGCCTGAAAGCCTAGCCAGCCCATCGAAAGCGCAACCGCGCCACGACCAGCCAGCCCGGTGACATTTCTCTCAAGGGGTTGTTTTCATGATCGTCCGGCACTCGCGCTCGGTTCTTTTGGCTTGCACGGCATTCGTCACGCTCGGCCTTACATCCATTTCACTAGCACAGACGACGGAGAAGCCCGCCGCGTCTGCCGGCGACAGCACGGTGCTGCAGCCGATCGTGGTCAAGGGCAAGCGCGTTGCAGCTAAGCCCGGCAGCGTGGCCGACACGCCGCTCGCCTCGCAGACGACGCAGGAAACGATCCTCAAGAAGAACGTCAACAACCTTGCGGATTTTGGCCGCACGGTGGATCCGGGCGTAACCTATGTGCCGAAGCAGGGCGGTGCCTTCCTGCGCGGCCTTGGTGGTCCCCGCATTACGACGATGGTGGATGGCGTTCCGATCCCGTTCCTGTCGAACGCTGCGCGTGCCGCCAACCCGATCACGGACACCACCAACGCCGACGGCGGCATGAATACCTTCGACTTCCAATCGCTTTCGACGCTGGATGTCGTACGCGGTGCGGACTCCAGCCGCGCCGGTTCGGGCGCGCTCGCCGGTGCATTTGTCCTCCGCACATTGGAGCCGGAGGATCTGATCGAGCCCGGCCGTGATTGGGGCGGCGTTACCAAGTTCGACTATGACGGTACCGACCGCAGCGCTGGCGGTTCTCTGGCTGTTGCAAAGAAGATCAACAACACCTCTGTCCTGTTCCAGGGCTCGTATCGAAAGGGGCATGAGATCGAGAACAACGGCAAGGTCGATACCATCGGACCGACCCGCACGGAGGCCAATCCGGCCGACTACGACCAGAACAACCTGCTCTTCAAGCTGCGGCAGCAGCTGGAAGGCGGCCACATGGTTGGGATCACCGCCGAACGCTTCAGCCGCGATACGACTACCGATCTGAAAACCCTTCAGGGCGCAACAACCGGCTCTTCCCGAGTCTACAAGATCGGCGACTATGACGGTACGGAAGACAATCGGCGTGAACGCGTTTCGTTGGATTACCAGTTCGAGGCGCCCAGTGCTGACTCGACCTTTGATGCGGCACGGATGAGCCTTTACTGGCAGCGTCTGACCCGTGAGGCAGGTGCCGAGGGTACCCGCGTCGGCACCGTCGCCGGCCCCTGGCTGCGCAACAACCAGATTCAGGAAAACGACTATGGTTTGACGGGTAACCTCACGTCCCGCTTTGCGACGGGCACATTTGAGCACGAGGTCAATATTGGCGGGGATGTCTCGCTCTTCAACGCGACATCCTTCATCGACGGCCTCGACGCTTGCATTCTCGGAACTGCCAGCGCTACCGCGAAGGCCTTTTCATGCCCGAATCTTCATGCCGACCCGGCTGATATTCCTGATGTCGATGGAGCACGCCTTGGCCTCTTCGTCGATGACAAGATCTCCTTCGGCAATAGCGGCTTTGCCCTCACGCCCGGTTTGCGCTTTGACTGGTACGACTACGACCCGAAGCAGACGGCCGCCTTTGAAGACAATCCGGGCTTTGCGGCCAACGGCCTGCCTGATGGAAGCGACGGTTCGCGCTTCTCGCCGAAGCTGCTTGCAACTTATCAGGTCGCGCCCGCAGTCGAACTCTTTGCGCAATGGTCAATGGCCTTCCGTGCGCCGACCATCAATGAACTCTATCTTGATTTCTCCAACCCTGCCTTCGGTTACGCTACCGTCGGCAATCCCGACCTGAAGCCGGAAACGGCGAACGGTTTCGAGATCGGCGCGAACTTCGGTGATAGCGATACGGGCGGTCGCGTCACGGCGTTCCACAATCTCTACCGGAACTTCATCGACAGTGAGACCAGCTTCGCCAATCCGCTCTATCCGGCGGGCCTGACCAGCTATTTCAATCGAAATCGCGTCCAGATATCGGGCGTCGAATTGGAGGCACATAAGCTCTTCGACAACGGCATCAACCTCCACGGCTCGCTTGCTTATGCCTACGGCAAGGACACCGACACGAACGAGTATCTGCGCTCGGTCGCGCCGCTCAAGGCAATTGTCGGCGCCGGCTATCAGCGCGAAACCTGGGGCACGGACCTGTCGCTTGTCACCTCCGCCGGCATGCGCAGTGACGGCAACACCAGGACCTTCGACGCACCTGGCTATGGCGTTGTCGATCTGACGGCCTGGTGGGAGCCGGAACAGACCAAGGGGCTGCGGATCCAGGGCGGCATCTACAACCTGTTCGATAAGACCTACTACAACGCCGTTGCGCTTAAGGACCTCAACAACACGACGGTCCCAAGCAATAGCAATACGGCGCAACCGCTGGACTTCTATTCGGAGCCTGGCCGGGTGTTCAAGATCTCGCTCGTACAGCGGTTCTAACGCGAGGGAAGGGCGGCCGTTGTGCCGCCCTTTTTATTCCCGGATTTCGGCTCTTGCGCTTGGTCCGATCTCACGCTAACAATTTCGCCCATGAACACGTCCTTGAACATTGCAGTTTGGTGGTGGGCTCGCTGAGGCGGCCTCGACCAATCGTGTCCAAAGACGACGATGAGCCGCCCGGAAAACGCCAGGCGGCTTTTTTGTTTTTAAGGCTGCCTGTCATCCGGGCCTGATAACGGAGTGGAACAATGGTAACGATCCTTCGTGATGACGGAGCGGAAATTTACGAGACCCGGGGCGGTATCACCGTTACCCGGCAGCGGCGCGCGATTCCTTACGCCGATGCGGTCTCCTCCTATATCGACAAGCTCGACGAGCGCCGCGGTGCCGTCTTCTCGTCGAATTACGAATATCCGGGCCGTTACACACGTTGGGACACCGCCGTCGTCGATCCGCCGCTCGGTATTTCCTGCAATGGCCGCCAGGTTTGGATCGAAGCCTACAACGAGCGTGGTGCGGTAATCCTCGCCTTTGTCGCCGAGCGCTTGAAGACAATTTCCGACCTCGTGCTCGGTGCGTCCTCGGCACGCCGTCTCGACCTAACGGTGAAGACGCCGGAGCGCGCCTTTACCGAGGAAGAACGCTCGAAGATCCCCACCGTCTTTACGGTGCTGCGCGCCGTCACCGATCTCTTCTATTCGAAGGCGGATGCGAGCCTCGGCCTCTATGGCGCCTTCGGCTACGATCTTGCCTTCCAGTTCGATGCGATCAATCTGAAGCTGACGCGCCCGGCCGACCAGCGCGACATGGTGCTCTACCTGCCGGATGAGATTCTCGTCGTCGACAACTACTCGGCCAAAGCCTGGATCGACCGCTACGATTTCGAAAAGGGCGGGCTTTCCACCGAGGGCAAGGCGGGCGACATTCCTGCCGAACCCTTCCAGCGCACGGATGCCATCCCACCGAAGAGCGATCATCGCCCCGGCGAATACGCCGATCTTGTCGTCAAGGCGAAGGAAAGCTTCCGCAAGGGCGACCTCTTCGAAGTGGTTCCCGGCCAGAAATTCATGGAACGCTGCGACAGCAAGCCGTCCGACATTTCCAAGCGGCTGAAGGCGATCAACCCGTCGCCCTATTCCTTCTTCATCAATCTCGGCAACCAGGAATATCTCGTCGGTGCTTCGCCTGAGATGTTCGTGCGAGTGTCGGGCCGCCGCATCGAAACCTGCCCGATCTCGGGCACGATCAAACGCGGGGATGATCCGATCGCCGACAGCGAGCAGATCCTGAAGCTCTTGAATTCCAAGAAGGACGAGTCCGAGTTGACGATGTGCTCGGACGTCGACCGCAACGACAAGTCACGCGTCTGCGAGCCAGGTTCGGTCAAGGTCATCGGTCGCCGCCAGATCGAGATGTATTCGCGTCTCATCCACACCGTCGACCACATCGAGGGCCGACTTCGCGACGACATGGATGCCTTCGACGGCTTCCTCAGCCACGCCTGGGCCGTGACGGTGACCGGCGCGCCGAAACTCTGGGCCATGCGCTTCATCGAAAGCCATGAGAAGAGCCCGCGCGCCTGGTATGGCGGCGCGATCGGCATGGTTGGCTTCAACGGCGACATGAACACTGGCCTGACGCTGCGCACCGTGCGCATCAAGGACGGCATCGCCGAAGTCCGGGCAGGGGCGACCTTGCTCAACGATTCCGATCCGCACGAAGAAGAAGCCGAAACCGAACTGAAGGCCTCCGCCATGCTTTCCGCCATCCGCGATGCCAAGGCCGGCAACTCCGGCAAGGTCAGCCGCGACGTTGCCGTCGTCGGCAAGGGCGTCAAGATCCTGCTCGTCGACCACGAAGACAGTTTCGTGCACACGTTGGCGAATTATTTCCGCCAGACAGGGGCGACGGTCTCCACCGTGCGCACACCGGTGCCGGAGGAAATCTTCGACCGGCTGGATCCTGATCTCGTCGTGCTGTCGCCGGGGCCCGGCAATCCGAAGGACTTCGATTGCAAGGCGACGATCAAGAAGGCGCGGGCGCGCAACCTGCCGATCTTCGGCGTCTGCCTCGGCCTGCAGGCATTGGCGGAAGCCTATGGCGGCGAGCTTCGCCATCTGGCAGTGCCGATGCATGGCAAGCCGTCGCGTATCCGCATTCTTGAACCTGGCTTGGTTTTCTCCGGCCTTGGCAAGGAAGTGACGGTGGGCCGCTATCACTCGATTTTCGCCGATCCATCGACTCTGCCGCGTGAATTCATGATCACGGCGGAAAGCGAAGACGGCACGATCATGGGTATCGAGCACACCAAGGAGCCGATCGCGGCGGTGCAGTTCCACCCGGAATCGATCATGACGCTTGGCGGCGATGCCGGCATGCGGATGATCGAGAACGTCGTCGCCCATCTGTCACGCAAGGCAAAGACCAAGGCGGCCTGACGGCGGCGCGGCTCTCGATGGAAACCTCGCTCTATCTGCCGGTCAAAGGCTTTCTGGAGGCGGCAGGCTATGTCGTCAAAGGCGAGATCGGCGGATGCGATCTCGTCGGCTTGACCGAGGGCGAGCCGCCTGTCGTGGTGGTGTGCGAGTTGAAGCTCAGCTTCAACCTCGAGCTCGTCCTGCAGGCGGTCGATCGCGCCGCCATGAGCGACGAGGTGTGGATCGCTGCCCGCGTGTCCGCCAAGGGACGCGGGCGCGAGGCTGACAAGCGCTACCGCGATCTTTGCCGCCGCCTCGGGATCGGCATGCTCGGCGTGTCCGACGGCGGCGACGTCAGTGTCATCGTCAGCTCGGTTTCGCCGATGCCGCGCACAAATCCGAAACGCCGGTCGCGGCTGGTCAGGGAACATCAGCGCCGGCGCGGCGATCCCGCCGTCGGCGGCAGTACGCGTGCGCCTGTCATGACGGCCTATCGCCAGCGTGCGCTGATCTGCGCTGCAGCACTCCAGCAGGGTTTGGTGCGACCGCGCGACATGAAGACGCTGGCGCCGGACGCGGGGAAGATCCTGCTCGGCAATGTCTACGGTTGGTTCGAACGGCGAGACAAGGGCGTCTATGCCCTGACGGCAGTGGGCGAAGCGGCGCTCCTCCGCTGGCCGCAATCCGTCAGCATCGCTGCTGAAGGCGGTAGTACAGGTATCGTTGACCCGGCGGAGAATTTCTGACGCCATCCGGAATGAGCAGTGGTCGCCGGCATAGCACTTGTGCGCACGCAGCCCCAAGATTGTTGGCTACAGGACCGCGCAATTGAACGCCGGCTTAGCTACGTGCGGCGGTCTGTAGGCCGGACCTCCAGTAACGCAACCTTTATCGGAGGGCCGTGGTCGCGGCGTTCCAATCGCCCTAGCTTACCCGTTGTGAAAAATGCTGCGACGCTCGCTGGGGCCGCAATGGGTCCAGCCAATCCCGAGGCTCGACCATGGTTACGTTCACGCTCAATGGACAGAAAAGAACTTTTGACGGCGATCCGGATACGCCGCTGCTATGGGTTATCCGCGATTTCGAAAGGTTGACAGGCACGAAATACGGTTGCGGCGTCGCCCAATGCGGCGCCTGCACTGTGCACATTGACGGCTTTACGCGTCGCTCCTGCATTACCCCGATTTCGACAGCTGAGGGCTCCGAGATCATTACGATCGAAGGGGTCGAAGGCAAGGAAGCGGAGGCTGTGAAAACCGCCTGGATCGCGATCGACGTGCCGCAATGCGGCTACTGTCAGTCGGGCCAGATCATGTCGGCCGTCTCGTTGCTGCAGAACATTCCCAAGCCGACCGACGAGGATATCGACGGTGCCATGGCCGGGAATATCTGTCGATGCGCCACCTACCACCGGATACGCGCGGCCATTCACAACGCCGCTGCTTCGATGGAGGGTTGAGCCATGACGATCCAGGAAATTTCAGCAACGCGCCGCGCCTTTCTTGCCGGCACGGGTGGATTGGTGATCGGCTTTGCGCTGATGCCGAAGGTATCCGCCTTCGCCGCCGAAAGCGGTGTGCAGGCCGGTGGCCCGGATTCGCTGGTGACGCTGAACACCTTCGTCAGGATCGGCACCGACGATATGGTGACGATCCTTTCCAAGCATATCGAGTTCGGGCAGGGGCCGTTCACTGGCCTCGCGACGCTGGTGGCCGAGGAGTTGGATGCCGATTGGGGGCAGATGCGCGCCGTGCATTCGCCCGCCGACGACAAGGTCTATGCCAACCTCGCCTTTGGCCTGCAGGGCACCGGCGGTTCGTCATCCATCGCCAATTCCTACGAGCAGTTCCGCAAGGCGGGCGCAACGGCACGGGCCATGCTGGTTGCGGCAGCCGCCGATGAATGGAACGTGCCGGCTAGCGAAATCACGGTCGAAAAGGGCCGCGTCAAGCATGCCGGTTCGGGCAAGGAGAGCGGCTTCGGTGCGCTGGCAACGCAAGCCGCGGGCATCAAGCCGCCGTCTAACGTCAATCTCAAGGACCCCGCGAACTTCACGCTTATCGGTCAGGAATTGCCGAAACTCGACACGTTCTCCAAGACCAATGGCCAGGCGATCTATACGCTGGACATCGTGCCCGACAATCTTCTTGTCGCGGTGGTGGCTCACCCGGATCATTTCGGAGCTGCGGTCAAATCCTTCGACGACAGTGAAGCCCGCAAGGTAAAAGGCGTGGTCGATGTCAAGCAGCTGCCGCAGGGAGTTGCCGTCTATGCCGACAATACCTTTGCCGCACTGAAGGGCCGGTCAGTGCTGAAGGTCGAGTGGGATCTGTCGAAGGCGGAAACGCGCTCCAGCAACCAACTCTCTGCCGACTACGCCAAGGCGCTGAGCGAAAAGGGCATCGTGGCATCTGAGAAAGGCGACGTCGAAAAAACCTTCGGCGATGCAAATCTGAAGATACTGGAGGCCCAGATCGTCTTTCCGTTCCTTGCCCATGCCCCGATGGAGCCTCTCGACGCGGTCTTCATCAAGGCGGCGGATGGAAGTCTCGACGTCTATAATGGTGCGCAGTTTCCCGGAATGGACAAGGCGACGGCGGCGAAGATCGTCGGGCTTGACCCGTCGAAGGTCCGGCTGAATACCCAGATCACCGGCGGCAGCTTCGGGCGCAAGGCGCAGTTTGGTTCGCCCTATATGCAGGAGGCGGCGGCAGTCTTTGCGGCGACCGACCAGTCGCGTCCGGTCAAGCACATGTGGACGCGCGAGGACGATATTCGCGGCGGCTATTACCGCCCGATGTATCTTCACAAGATGCGCGGCGCCATCGATGCGGATGGCCGCATCGTCGCCTGGGATCAGGCGATCGTCGGCCAATCGATCTTGGCCAAGGCGGATCTCGACAGCACTTCGGTCGAAGGGGCCTCGGACCTGCCCTACGACGTGCCGAACCTGCGAGTGGTGTCGCATAATGTGAACCTGTCGATCCCGCCGCTGTGGTGGCGGTCGGTCGGGCATACGCATACCGGATTTGCGGTCGAGACTTTCCTCGACGAACTGTTCCAGATGGCTGGCAAGGATCCGGTTCTGGGGCGGCTCCAGCAGTTGAAGGAGGACCCGCGTTACGCGGGCGTGTTGAACAAGGCCGCCGAGCTTGCCGATTGGGGAGGGAAGGTCCCCGAAGGCAGAGAGCGCGGCGTGGCAGTGGTCAAGAGCTTCAACACCTATGTCGGCCAGGTGGTCGAAGTCTCGGCTGGGACCGATGGCGTGCCTCGTGTCCACAAGGTCTGGTGTGCGGTCGATTGCGGCGTGGCGATCAACCCGAACGTCATCAAGGCACAAATGGAAGGCGGCATCGGCTATGGTCTCGGCGCGGTGCTGTTCGATGCCGTGACGCTTGGGGAGGGCGGCGCGATCATGCAGTCGAACTTCCACGACTATCGGTCGATCCGGATCAATGAGATGCCGGATGTCGAGGTCGCCGTTATCAAATCCGATGCGCCGCCTACGGGTGTCGGGGAGCCAGGCGTACCGCCCGTCGGACCCGCGACGGCGAATGCCTGGCGGCGACTGACCGGTGCGCCGGTTCGCAGCCTTCCGATCGTTGCCGTGGCGACGAGCTGAGGGAGGCGGAGATGAAAAGCAGACTAGCACTCGCCTGCGCAGCAGGCGGCCTCTCCCTTCTTGCGGCTTTGCCCGCCTCGTTCATGGCGCTGGCGCAGACGGCGCCCGCGTCCGACATGTCGACACTCAAGCCCGCGGCATCCTTTTCGTCGATCGCCGATCAGAAGGCGCGCTCGGTCGCTCTCTTCGAAGAGGCAAGCAAAGTGATCGAGCATCCCCGATGTCTGAACTGCCATCCGGCGGGCGACAGGCCGCTGCAGACGATGGCGATGCATCCGCATCAGCCGCCGGTGACCCGCGGCGATGGCGGAATGGGTGTGCCCGGCATGATGTGCAATACCTGTCACGGCGCGGTCAATGCCACTGTCGTGGGGCAATCGCCGACGTTGAAGAGCATTCCCGGCAATCCGGCCTGGCATCTGGCGCCGATCGAAATGGCGTGGGTGGGCAAGTCGCTCGGCGAAATCTGTCAGCAGCTCAAGGACCCGGCACGCAACGGCGGCAGGGATCTGAGCAAGATCGTCGAGCACATGTCCCATGACAGCCTCGTCGGCTGGGGCTGGAACCCCGGGGAGGGCCGCGAGCCCGCGCCGGGCACCCAGGCGGAGTTCGGTGAGTTGATCAAGGCCTGGGTCGACACGGGAGCCGCCTGTCCGGCCGGATGATGAGACGGCGTCAAGCGTCGGTCAGTCTCGACGCTTGACGACCCTAAGGTTCAGCTCCAGGCGCGTTTTCGAAGCCGAGCGTCTGGTAAGGGGCTTGGTTTTGTGACCTTGACCTTTGACAAACGGTACGGCTTCGCCCATATGAACCCCATTGGCCGCCTGTGCGATTTTCGCGCGGGCGGTTTTGCGTTTGGATAGGTTGGTTTCTGCAATTCATTCGCATCCGCACCGATGTCTGCGCAGGGGATGAAGATGGACGAGAAGGGCAATCTTACGGTTCGGCGGTTGGCGCTCTGGGGCATCCCGATGTCGTTCGGCGTGATGGGCCTGAAGATGCTTGCATGGTGGATAACCGGTTCGGTGGCATTGCTGTCGGACGGGCTGGAATCGACGGTCAACGTCGTTGCCGCCTTCATCGCCTTCTTCGTCATCCGCTATGCGCAGAAACCGGCCGACCACGATCATCCGTTCGGTCATCATAAAGCGGAATATCTTTCGGCCGTAACCGAGGGCGCGTTGATCGTCGTGGCGGCGCTCTTGATCGTCAACGAGGCGATTGGGCATCTCTTCGATCCCCAGATGCTGGATGCGCCGGCGCTCGGTCTTGCGATCAACTTCGTCGCCGGCCTGATCAATGCCGTCTGGGCGCAGATCCTGATCAGGACCGGGCACAAGTATCGCTCGGCAGCGCTGACGGCGGATGGCCAGCATATCATGTCTGACGTCTTCACTTCGGTCGGCGTTCTTATCGGCCTGCTTCTGGCGCTGGCCACCGGCTATGCAATCTTCGACCCTGTGCTTGCCATTCTGGTTGCCGTCAACATTCTTTATCAGGGCTGGAAGGTGATCTCGAATTCGATCGGTGGCCTGATGGATCAGGCTGTCACATCCGAGGAGGAGGAGGCGATCAAGCAGGCGATTGCCACCCATGCCGCCGGCTCGATCGGCGTGCACGATCTGAAGACGCGCCGCGCGGGCGCGGTCACCTTTGTCGATTTTCATCTTGTCGTGCCGGCAGCCATGTCTGTAAGGCAGGCGCACGATATCTGCGATCGCCTTGAAGATGCCATCCGTGCAGCGCATCGGGGCTCCAGCATCGCCATTCACGTGGAGCCGGAGGGCGAAAAGGCTCATGGCATCCGCGTCAAAGTCATCAAGGAGGCTTGAATGCCCACAACAGACGTATCCAACCTGTCCATGCTGGGTAGCCAGACGGAATCTCCGAAATCACCCGAAGAGGCGGTTCTTGAGAAGGTGCCGTCGAGTCATGCCGGCACCGACTATGTCGTCCGCTTCACAGCACCGGAATTCACGTCGCTCTGCCCGATGACGGGCCAGCCCGATTTCGCCCACATCGTGATCGATTACATCCCGAACGAATGGCTGGTGGAATCGAAGTCGCTAAAGCTCTTCCTGCATGCTTTCCGCAACCATGGTGCATTCCACGAGGATTGCTCGGTCTATATCGCCAAGCGGCTTGTCGAATTGCTCGACCCGAAGTGGCTTCGAATTGGCGCCTACTGGTATCCGCGCGGTGGTATTCCGATCGACGTCTTCTGGCAGACCGGCAAGCCGCCGGAGGGCGTGTGGCTGCCCGACCAGGGTGTCGCAACCTATCGCGGCCGCGGCTGATGATTTGAAAAGAGTCGGTGGCGATCGTCTCGTATCGCCGTCGTATCAGTCGCCTGATTTGGTGGGATCGAGCGGGAAGCTTGCGCGATCCATTCGCAGCGGGCGCTTCTCGCCGCCGAGCCAGCCCCGGATCAGGTTTCTCGTCTTGATGCCCTCGAGGCAGAGCCGCATGAGGTTCTTGCGCAGCTTGCTCCGGGGGGTGAAGGCGCGGTCGATCGACCTGCGTACGAAAGCCGTCTTGTCGGCGCTGCCGTCCAGGAACTGCATCTGGATGACCGGCGCCGGTTCGATCTGGTAGGCCTTCAGCCAAGCGCGATGCCACATATAGGCATCGAGGAGGCCGTAAATCTTGGTATCCTCGAGCATCCGTTTTGCCGTGCGCGGGCCGATGACGTAGCCTGCTGTCCCGACACGGTTCTGGAACACCCGTGTTGCCCTGTAGATGCCGTCGGTCCAGAGGGGCGTCCTTGCCAGGATATGCGGGCGCGGCGCGAATTCGAGATCGTAGGCGCAGTCGCCGTCCTCGGCGCGCGCTTCAATGCTGGCGAGTACATCGGCAAAGCTTTCGGCAAGCACCGCATCGTCTTCGAGGATCAACGTCTGCTCGTTGCGGTCGATGATGATCTGCCAGGCGATCCTGTGCGAGGTGAAACAGGCAACGTCTTCGCGCAGCGTCGGGCTCGGCCAGCTGTTTGCTGCCTTCTGGCAATCTTCTGCAGAAAGGTCGCGGGCTTCGAACGCATCCAGGAACTTGAAATCGAGGCCAAGTCTGCGCATCTGCTGCGTCTGGAACTGTCGTCTCTTCTCCTCGGCCTTCCGACTGATGATAAGGATCTTCACTGATGCCCGCCTGCTCGACAATGTCGGCGGACCTTATCCGCCCGGCGGGGGCTTATCAATCGATGCGGTGCCATGCCCACGGAAACTCGGGGCCAATGGCCGATTAGGCGGATGCCGGATCTCGGATCAGACGTCGAAGCTGTCGTCATTGTCGGATTGATCGTCGTCGCTGTCGTCGTAAGCGGCCTGCTGCAGACTGGCATCGTCGTTATCGTTGTCATTATCGTCGACGACCTGTTGTGCGTTGCCGGTATCATTCGATGCCTGTTGCTTGTCGCCGTCGCTGTTGAAATAGTTGTTGATGACAGTCTCTTCAGTCGGCGCGTTGCCGAAGGGATTGTTGCCGGCAAGCGGGCTACCCCAGCCAAGCGACGACATGTGGCTCCCGAAGATCCCGCTCAGCGAATTGGCAAGCAACATGCCGCCCGCAACGCCAGCCGCCGTGCCGAGCGCGCCCTGCAGGAAGCTGCCGCCCGCGGAAGGTGCCGCCGCCTGTGAGCTCCAGGGGCCGGTCGGCTGCTGCGGCACGGCTCGAGGTGACGTGTCGAAGCCGCGCTCCTGCTGGATCTGCTGACGCGGGGCGCTTCCCCACGGACCGGAGGAGGGCGGAGGCGCCGCCGGCTGCTGCGGTGCCTGGCTGCTGCCGAAGATCGAGCTAAGGAAGCCGCCACCCTGTTCGGCCTTGTGGTATTCGCTTTGGTCGGCCTCGAGCAGACGAATGCGCTCCTCCAACTGCTTGATGTGGTTGGCTGCCGCTTCCAGGCCCTTCTCTTGCACGATCACGGCTTGCGCAAGATAATAGGTGGCATAAGGCTGCTCGCGCGTTCCCTGATCGATCAGCGCTTCGGCGTCATGGTCACGCGGCGTTGCCGATGCGGTGCGGACGCGCTCGAAAAGGGCGGTCAGCAATTGGCGTTCTTCAGGTGACATGGCCGGTCTCCTTTGTTGCTGGCGATTTGCGCCTAGGGATGACGTAGGAACCGATTCCGACTTTTCAAAGCCGCGCTAAGTTACATCGCCGTAACCCGGCCCGGCTGCCTAACCATATCTTCACCCGTTCCGTGGCTTGTCTTTTTCCCGCATTGTTTTACGCATGGAGTCGCACTATGTGCGGTGAACCGAATTGGACGTAAGAGAGGTTCGAATGTACGAAGAAGAAGAACAGGACGACAAGACGAAGGAACTGCCGCTCGGCAAGGAAACGGAGGCGAACCTTTTTAAGTCGCGTTCGATCTTCATCTACGGGCCGATTACGCAGGAACTCGCGCAGAAGGTCTGCACGCAGCTCGTGGCGCTTGCCGCGGCCAATGACGACGATATTCGCATCTACGTCAACTCGCCCGGCGGCCATGTCGAATCCGGCGATTCGATCCATGACATGATCAAGTTCATCAAGCCGAAAGTCTGGATGATCGGAACCGGCTGGGTCGCATCCGCCGGCGCACTGATCTATGTCGCGGCTCCGAAGGAACAGCGCCTTTGCTTGCCGAACACGCGCTTCCTGCTGCACCAACCGTCCGGCGGCACGCGCGGCATGGCTTCCGATATCGAGATCCAGGCTCGTGAAATCATCAAGATGAACGAGCGCCTGAACAAGATCATGGCTGAAGCCACCGGCCAACCCTACGAGAAGATCGCTGCCGACACCGACCGCGACTATTGGCTGTCTGCTGAAGAAGCGAAGGCTTACGGCCTCGTCTCGCGCATCATCACGTCGCAGGCCGAGATCTGATTTTGAGCTATGAGAAGCGCCCTTGCCTGCCAGACAGCGGGCGAGGGCGCTTTTTTGTGGTCTGATGCGTCGTGACCCTTTGATGTGGCTAGCCTGAGCGAGCTCTGTTGGCCATCGGGCCCGCCAGACAACGCGCTAGCAGGAAGCAGAACCATATCGGCTCTTTCTGCCCTTGCCTCGCCGCGTTCCCTCGTGCTCCATGCGGACTTTCCGCTGCTCGAGTCCCGCGATGCTCAAAGATTTTTCCATCCAGGCCCTGTTCATGGGCATCCTCACCACCTTCGTGGGATTTGCCAGTTCGTTTGCCGTTGTCCTGCACGGCCTGCAGAGTGTCGGCGCGACGGATGCGCAGGCGGCGTCGGGTCTTATGGCGCTGTCGATCGCGCTGGGGCTCTGTGCGATCTTGCTCAGCAGCGTGACGCGGCTGCCCATCAGCATTGCTTGGTCGACGCCGGGTGGGGCGCTGCTTGCAAGTACCGGTGTGGTTGAGGGTGGGTTCAATGCGGCGGTCGGTGCGTTTCTGATTTGCGCGGTACTGATCGTCATCGCCGGCCTGTTCAAGCCGCTCGGCCGGGCGGTGGCCGCCATTCCGGCGCCTCTGGCCAATGCAATGCTCGCTGGCGTTCTGATCGGCTTGTGTTTTGCCCCGGTTAGGGCGATCAGTTTCAATGCGTTGCTAGGCTTGCCGATAGCGCTGGCGTGGATTGTCGTCGGCGCGTTCAAGCGGCTCTGGGCAGTGCCTGCGGCGCTCGCAGCCTTTGTGCTGGTGGTTGCCTTTGGCGTGGACATTCCCGATGGAGCGCTCGGCTCGATCGAACAAGCGCTGCGGCCGCCCGTCGAGTTCGTTATGCCCGTCTTCAACCTGCCGGCTTTCATCTCCATCGCCCTGCCGCTTTTCATCGTCACCATGGCGTCGCAGAACATTCCCGGCATCGCCGTCTTGAAGGTGAGCGGCTACGCGCCGAAGCCCGGGCCGCTTTTTTCCGTGACCGGACTGTTCTCGATAGTCTCGGCGCCATTCGGCGGCCATGCGGTGAATCTCGCGGCGATTACCGCCGCGATGTGCGCCGGCCAGGACGCGCACCCCGATCCCGCGCGACGCTATTGGGCTGTCCTCGTCTCAGGCATCTCCTACGTTATTCTCGGCCTGCTGGCAGGCGCGGTGACGACGTTCGTTGCCTTGGCGCCGCCGATCCTGATCCAGGCAGTGGCCGGTCTCGCACTGGTCGGGGCGTTTTCCAGTTCCGCCATGTCGGCCTTCCAGGCACAGGACTCGCGGGAGGCGGCAGCCATCACGTTCCTGGTGACGGCATCGGGCGTTTCCTTCGGAGGAATCTCGGGCGCATTCTGGGGATTGCTCGCCGGAGGGCTGATGCTGGCCCTGTCACGTATCGTGCAAGCGGCGAAAAAATAGACGGAGGGATTGCCAGTTTTTTGTACCCCGGCTATAAGCGCGACCATGAAGAACACGGGCATCACGATTTCTGAGCAGGTTGCTCGCGGGCGCATCGCGCTCCGTGACAACACGCGTGCCCTTACCTCGCTTCTTCTCCTCGGCCTTACGCGCGGTTGCCGGGTCCGTTGAGGAGCGCCCGGCGGCCGAAAGCCCGCCCAGGCCATCGCTCCTCGTGACCAATCCCGAAAACTGATCAGCCGGATGCTTTCGCACCGGATTCGTCATCGCCAAGCCAGACCCAATACGCTACGACGCGGCTGGCCAGATGACGGGAAGAGGAAGAGAAGACATGGACACGAACACCCGCTCCCAAACCAAAGGCATGCCCGAGGCGGCGATCAAGTATCGCGCCTATCCGCAGGTAAATATCCCTGACCGTACGTGGCCGTCGAAGACGCTGACCAAGGCGCCGATCTGGTGTTCGGTCGATCTGCGCGACGGCAATCAGGCGCTGGTCGATCCGATGGGCCACGACCGCAAGGCCCGCATGTTCCAGCTGCTGCTCGACATGGGCTTCAAGGAAATCGAGATCGGTTTCCCGTCCGCGTCGCAGACCGACTTCGATTTCGCGCGCTGGTGCGTCGAGCAGGGCAATGTGCCCGACGACGTCTCGCTGCAGGTGCTGGTGCAGTGCCGTCCGGAGCTGATCACCCGCACCTTCGAGGCGCTTGAAGGCGCGAACCGCCCGATCGTTCACTTTTACAACTCCACCAGCGAATTGCAGCGTCGCGTGGTGTTCGGCAAGGACGTCCACGGCATCAAGCAAATCGCCGTCGATGCGGCAAAGATGATCTCCGACATGGCGGCGAAGGCCGGCGGCGGCTATCGTTTCGAATATTCGCCGGAGAGCTTCACCGGCACCGAGCTCGACGTGGCGCTGGACATCTGCAACGCCGTTATCGAGGTGATGAAGCCGACGCCCGATAACAAGCTGATCATCAACCTGCCGTCGACCGTCGAAATGGCGACGCCGAACGTCTATGCCGACCAGATCGAGTGGATGTGCCGCAATCTCGACAACCGCGAAAACCTGATCATTTCGCTGCATCCGCACAACGACCGCGGCACCGGCATCGCCGCCGCCGAACTGGCCCTGCTGGCGGGCGCCGACCGCGTTGAAGGCACGCTCTTCGGTAATGGCGAGCGCACCGGCAACGTCGACGTCGTCACCATGGCGCTGAACATGTTCACGCAGGGCGTCGACCCCGAGATCGACTGCTCTGATATCGTGCGGATGAAGGAAGTCTTCGAATATTCGAACCAGATGCCGATCGGCGAGCGCCACCCCTATGTCGGCGAACTGGTCTATACAGCCTTCTCCGGCTCGCACCAGGATGCGATCAACAAGGGCATGAAGGCGATCAAGGTCGCCAACCATCCAGTGTGGGAAGTGCCTTACCTGCCAATCGATCCGCGGGACGTCGGTCGCTCCTACGAGGCGATCATTCGCATCAACTCGCAGTCCGGCAAGGGTGGCATCGCCTATATCTTGCAGCAGGACTACGGGCTCAATCTGCCGCGTAACCTGCAGGTCGAATTCCGCGAAGACATTCAGCGGATCACCGATGAAGAAGGCAAGGAATTGCCGTCGAAGCGGATCTACGACCGTTTCGTCGAGCGCTACGTGACGCAGCCGCAAGGCCGCATCAAGTTTGTTGAGCACCACACCTATGCCGATCCCGAGCGCAAGGGGCAACGCATCGTTGCCGCCGAAATCACTGATAACGGCGAGACGAAGCATATCGAGGGCAGGGGCAACGGCCCGGTCGACGGCTTTATCAACGCGCTCTCGCACTATCTCGGCATCGAGATGTCGGTCGAGGATTATTCGGAGCATTCGCTGCAGCACGGTTCGAACGCTGCCGCGATCTCCTACGTCGAGACGTCCTATCCTGGCGGCAAGCTCTTTGGCGCCGGCATCAGCACGAACATTGTCGGGGCGTCGCTGGAGGCGATCGTCTCGGCTGCGAACCGCGTGCTTGAGGTGCGGGCCGGAAAGGCCTGACGAAATCAGCGCAGCGGAGTATTCTGCTGCGCACTTTATCCGGCTCAGGCAGCCAGCCGTGCCCGGTTGCGTGGCACGATATCGTTTGCCTCGTCCTGTGCTTCGGCATGTTTCTGACCCCATTTGCAGAGCGCCAGCAGAACCGGTTCCAACTCCAAACCCACCTCAGTTGCCGAATATTCGACGCGTGCAGGTACCTCTGCGAAGATCTGCCGGGTCACCAGACCATGCTTCTCCATCTCGCGCAGCTGCTGGATCAGCACCTTTTGGGTGATCTTTGGCAACATCCGCTTGAGCTCCGACAGGCGCTTCGGGCCATCGAAGACATAATAAAGGATGATAGGCTTCCAGCGTCCGGCTATCACCTTGAGCGCCCGCTCGACAGGCAATCTGGGCAGCTTCTTGATCGGAGCGGTCATGGTCACCTCCTGGTGGGTGTAGCACCAAATTCTCTGTATTTTGGCAGCGCAGCTTATTGCTAAGGCGCATCTCACGCCAATTCAAACGTGAGGTTTGCTATGAAAGCCATCCGCTACGACCATTTCGGTTCGCCCGAGGTCTTGACCTGTGTTGAGCTGCCGGTGCCCGAACTGCAGGCCGGCGAAGTGCTCGTTAGGGTTCACGCCGTAGGCGTCAATTTCTTTGAAGTCTTGATGCGCGCTGACCGCTACGCGGTGACGCCTCTATTGCCGATGCTGCCGGGCGTCGAAGTTGCCGGAGTGGTCGAGAAAGTGGGTGAAGGCGTCGACGGCACTCGGCTTGGGACGCGAGTTGCCGTGCCGCTCTTTGCCCTCGGTCACGGAGGCGGATACGCCGAATATGTGGCGGTCGACGCAGGATATGCCGTGCCTATACCCGATAGGCTCCCCTTTTCCGGCGCAACTGCCCTGGTGGTGCATTGACTGACAGCATTGCATATGGTCCAGCAAAGCTCGCTGATGGGCAAAACGGTCCTTGTTCATGCCGCGGCAGGTGGCGTGGGTTCCTTGCTGACCCAGCTTGCCAGGCGTCGTGGTGCTCGGCGCGTGATCGCGACGGCAGTGAGCGCAGCAAAGCGATCGCTGGCGCTGGAGATGGGGGCTAATCTGGCTATAGACTATAGCGCCCCCGGCTGGGAAACGTCTTTAGCTGGCCTCCGCCCGGACGTTGTTTACGACACGATTGGTGGCGACATGACGCGTGCGTCGCTCGCGGTTCTCGCGGATGGCGGCGAACTTGTCTTTGCGGCGCTCGGCCGGTTCGCAGCCACAGCCGAGGACATTACCCGCATGCTCGACAAGAACCAGTCGCTGAGAGGCCTTGCGCTTCTGCCGTTGCTGGGAGCAAGTCTTGTTCCCGATCTCCAGTCGCTCTTCGAACTGGCCGCTTCCGGGGAGCTGAGGCTCTTACCCGGGCGCCAGTTTCCGCTTCACGGCGCAGCGGAGGCGTATCGGGCGATCGAAAGCCGCATGGCAACGGGGAAGGTGGTCCTGATGTCCTAAAGCTTTTCAATTCAACCCTGAAAGGTTCAGATCGATGTAGCGACCTGCATGGCGAGCTGGCCAAGCGAGGCTTCCGACGACGGGCCAACGAGCACATAGGATGTGCCGGCATTGTGCCAGGAAACGACGCCGATCTCGTCCTTGATCGTTTCCTTGAAATCGTCTGCCTCGGAAGGCAGGTTGTCCTTGCGGAAGCAGATGGAAGCCAGGTCGCCATCGGAGCTGGTGTAGACGAGTTGGCCGACCGGCCTGCTGTCGCCGATGAAGACGCGGGCACCCTGGAAGGTCCAGCCCTGTTCCGACAGGTCAGGGACACGGAACGCAACGCCGACCGTTGAGGTCAGCCAGGTAGAAATTTCCTCTGCCTGGGTCGACGGAACCTCGAAAATATGACGGGGCTGGCGGGCGATAAGCCGCTGGTTGGCGATGACGTCGGTCAGCCACTGGTTGGAGTCAGGAATGGCTTCCATCGTTGTCGCGGCAGGCGATTGCATGGTGCTCATGCTGCCGGCGGCGAAGAAGCCGATGCCACAGCCGGCAATGAGGAGGAGGATTGCAGCCGCAAGAGCCTGTGGGCCGATCGGCGCAAGTTTGAAGGAGGGCCGCGAAACGCGCGGTGCAACCGGAGCCTTTGGTGGCTGCGCGCTCTTGATCGACCGCACGAGGGCGAGTGGAACCGGCTCCCTGAGAACGTCGTCGAGGCGGTGCTTTCCGAAGTCGGCGCCGTGTCGCAGCTTGTCGTAGAGCCGCTTGGCACCCTCGTCGGTGGCCAGGCGCTGCTCAAGCTCATGCTTCTGTTCGGGCGTCGTCTCGCCATCCAGCAGGGCGGCTAGCTGAGCATCGAGCGGCAGTTTCTTGAAATCGAGCAATTCAGTACCTGTGAGGATAGTTGTCCGCGACACTGGCGAAATGCAGTCTCGCCGCGGCAAGCTGGGATACGACGATGTTGATGGTGACACCCATGATGTCGGCGGCCTGCTGATAGCTGTGCCCTTCGACAACAACCAGCAAAAAGGCGCTGGATGTGCCTTCCGGCATGTCGGCGATCATGCGGTGGATGACATCGGGATTGACAAGCGAGGTGCGATCGCGGTTCGCTTCCCGGATATCGGTGACATTGCCCCTGGGAGTGGGGTGCGGCTTCCGACGCCGATGCTCGTCCGTCCAATGTTGGCGGGCGAGGGCGTAGACCCAGCTTTCCAGGCGGCCTTCGCCATTCCATTGTCCGCTCTTGGCGATGGCGCGCTCACACGCCACTTGTGCGAGTTCGTCCGCACTCGCTGCGTCACCTGCAAGGGTCATCGCGAAACGCCGCAGCCGGGGCAGAAGGCCCACCAGGTCGCGTCTGATATCGATGGTCGTCACGGGTTGACGCATAGTCTTTCCAGGTAATGCTTGGGCGGTCGGCGAGAGCGCCCAGCAGCATATCGATTTATATTGCTTCTGTGTCCTTTATGAAACAAGTACCGGATGCTTCGCAAGCATCCGGCGGCCTATCCCACGGGTTCTCAAAGCTTTTCTTCATTAGGCTCGGCTCGGATCAACGTCAGTATGTACGATAACCATTCAGTGCCTGCAGCAGCGAGCGATAGGCCCAGGTCTGCTCGCCGCCCCGATCCCGGATCTCGACGAGCTGGACGCGCGCTCCCTGCACGTCACCCTGTTCCACCAAAGCTTGTCCCATATATGACCGTGCCAGAATATAATTCTCGTCCGCCTGCAGCGCCTTGCGGTAATACGACATCCCCAGCTCCATTCTGCCCGCCTTGCGGTTGGCATAGCCGAGATAGTTCAGGATGCGCGGATCGTTCTGGTTCCTGGCAAGCTGAAGCACCGTCAGGGCGTTGTCGTATTGACCGGCATAGGCAAATTCGCGGGCAGCCTTGTAGAGTTCATCGTCGTTGAACGAATTCTTCTTCGGGACCACGCATTCCTTGCGCTTCGCATCCCAAACCTTGCCGCCGGCACATTTTGTCGTCGTTTCGGTCTTTGGCGGCGGCTTGGTTTCGTCGCTTTCGTCGCCGATGGCAAAGGCGGATGAGGAGACTGCGAGGGCAAGCGAGCCGGCCAAAGCCAGACTGCGAAGACTGATCGACGCCATGGGCATGCAATAACTCCGTGAATTGGTGCTGCCGAGGCGACAAGTTTACGTGGCAATCGCCAATTGCCAAGACCTCGGATGCTTTGCCAAATTCAAGATATCGTCATCTTGAATTCCTGAATCAGCTTGGCGAAGAAGATGAATCCAAAAACGGCGCTAAGCCTTGAAAATATCGACGCTTTCGCTGCACACGCCATCGCCCATGGAGTTGATGCTGAACCGTTCCCCGGTCAGCTCCCAAGCGCCCGGTGCGCCATCGATCGAGAAGAGGTTGTAGCCGGCACGGGGTTTCAGCCCGCCGGGCCCCTGCGATGCAGAGGCGATACCGACGACGGGAACCGGACCAGTCTGGCCGCGCAGCCAGTGCAGCGTGTTCAAATGGGTATGGCCGTGGAGCACCAGTTCTGCACCGCCGGTGGAGATCACGGCGCCGAAGCGGCGGATGCCGATCATCCGCTTGTGGAAGGAGGTCGCGCCGCGGATCGGCGGATGGTGGATCATCACGACGCGAAACAAGCCGGCCTCGCCAGCGGCACGCAGCATGTTCACCGTATCGCGGGCCTGGCGCTCGCCGAAGAAGCCGCTGGCCGCGAAAGGGGGCGTCGCGACCGCCGTCGAACAGCCGACGATCGCGACCTTGCCGCGAACGCGAAGATAGGGAAAGACGTGGCGATTTTCCTGCCATTCGGCTGGAGCGAGGTCACCGCGCACATTGTCGTACCATGCGCGCACCGACTTTTCGTAGGCGCCGGGCACGTAGGCATCGTGGTTTCCCGGCACGATTGAATTGTCTTCGGGATCACCGAGTTCTTTCAGCCAAGCGGCTGCGGCTCGGATCTCCAGTCCGCTTGCGAGGTTCACGAGATCGCCGGTAACCGCCAAATGATCGGCTTGCTTCGCGTGTATGTCATCGAGCAGCAGATCGAGCGTGCTACCGAAAAGGTGCTTGCTCCTGTTGCGATGCCAGTTCACAAAGCCGGTAATGCGTTTGGAAAAGAGCTCGCGGACCGAAAGGCGAGGAAGAGGGCCGAGATGGATATCGGAGATGTGTGCGAGCTTGAACATGCGACGACACATAGCCCAGTCAGTCTGCAATTCAAACACATCTGCTTGAACGGATTAGCGGAATTGGAAAAAGCGTGACCAGAACCATACGCCCCTGGCAATCGCGAGTGCTGATGCGCATCGTGCATATGTATTTCGCTGTTGCGCGCGGAATGACGATGGGCGTGCGGGCCGCCTGCTTCGATTCGGCGGGTCGTATCTTTCTCGTGCGGCACAGCTACCTGCCGGGCTGGCACATGCCTGGCGGCGGGCTGGAGCGCAATGAGACTGCCGAGGAAGCCTTGATCAAGGAGCTTCGCGAGGAAGGGAATTTGCGCATCCTCGGACGGCCGGAGCTCTTCCACATCTATTTCAATACGGCGGCCAGCCGCCGCGATCATGTCCTTTTCTATAAGACGCAGGTTGAGCAGACGGCACCGCGCCCGCCAGACCGGGAAATCGTCGAGTGCGGCTTCTTCGCGATCGATGATCTGCCAGTGGGCACAACGGACGCAACGCGTCGTCGTCTGGCTGAACTCGCGGGCGAGCGGGAGCCCGCCCACGTGTGGTAGAGCGCAGGGCTAGGCCGCTGCCAGTAGGGCACGGCCATGCGGGCGATCGAGATCCAGTGCCGGGCCGACAGGCACGATGCCGGTCGGATTGATCGTCTTGTGGCTGCGGTAATAGTGGTCCTTGATGTGGCGGAAGTTGACCGTCTCCTTGACGCCCGGCGTCTGATAGAGATCGCGCAGATAGGCCGACAGATTGGGGTAGTCGTCGATGCGGCGAATGTTGCACTTGAAGTGGCCGACATAGACAGCATCGAAGCGCACCAAAGTCGTGAACAGCCGCCAATCGGCCTCGGTCAGTCGATCGCCGAAGAGATAACGACCCTTGCCGAGACGGTCTTCCAGCATGTCCAGCGTTTCGAAGAGCCTGACGACATTTTCGCCATAGGCTTCCTGTGTCGTGGCAAAGCCGGCCTTGTAGACGCCGTTGTTGACGGTGTCGTAGACGACAGCGTTGAGCTCATCGATATCGGCGTGCAGGTCGTTCGGGTAGAAATCGGCGGTCGAGCCCGTCAGATGATCGAAGGCGCTGTTGAACATCCGGATGATTTCGGAGGACTCGTTGTTGATGATCGTGTTGGTCTTCTTGTCCCACAAGACCGGAACGGTCACCCGGCCGGAATAGTGCGGGTCGGCCTTCATGTAGATTTCGTATAGCGTCTTGGCGTCGAAGAGATGGTCGCCGGTGGCGCCGTCGCCGATCTTGAATTCCCAGCCCTTCGAAAGCATCAGCGGATCGACGACCGAAACGCTGATGAGGTTTTCGAGCTTCTTCAGCTTGCGGAAGATCAGGGTCCGATGCGCCCACGGGCACGCCAGCGAGACATAAAGGTGGTAGCGGTCTGCCTCTGCCTTGAAACCACCCGTTCCGGACGGGCCAGCCGCTCCGTCCGCTGTAATCCAGTTCCGAAACTGCGAGGCGGTGCGCTTGAAGTGCCCCTTGGTTTCCTTCGTGTCGTACCAGACGTCATGCCAGACGCCATCAACCAGCATGCCCATATTGTGATCCTTCAAATTTTCCTTGGCTCGAACATATCCCACGTCCTGGCGATTTGCAGGGCGGTAAAGATTGAACACTGCGTCACGCCGCGCCGTCGCTTTCTAAATTTCCATTGGACGACTGAAATTTTTCCTGCTATCGGCGATTTCACATTTCTGGAAACCGATTTGATGTTTGCACCGAGAAACCTGCGACGACGCTGATGCTCCCGAACGCCTGACGGCGTGCTCGAGATCCATCAACTCTGTCTATCCGGTTTCCGTCTCATCATGCACAAGCACGATCTGGTCTACCTCACTGAGGATGCGTCGCACGACGCTGCTATCGAACACATCAACGAAGAAGCATTCGGCCCTGGCCGGCATACGCGTGCGGCCGCCCGGATCCGCGAGCAGGGGCCGCACGATCTCTCGCTCTCCTTCATTTGCGCCGATGATGGCGAGACCATTGCATCTGTGCGCATGACGGCTGTTCAGGCCGGCTCGGTGAATGGGCACCTGCTTGGGCCGCTTGCAGTACGGCCGTCGCACAAGGGTCGCGGCATCGGCCGGGAACTCGTCCGGATTGCCATCGACGCCGCGCGTCGCAAGGGATCGGAAGCGGTCATCCTCGTCGGCGATCCGCCTTACTACTGCCCCCTCGGCTTCGAGCGGGTGGCCCACAACGCGATCACGTTTCCCGGTCCCGTTGATCCGTCTCGCGTGCTGGTCGTGCCGCTTGTCGAGGATGCGCATAGCAGGCTGAAGGGAACTATCGGCTGGCGAAAATAGGTTGCATGCGGTATTGAGAGCCATAGGCCTGAGACACGCTTCGCGTGATTTTTCAGCGGCTTGAGAGGTAGCATGAGCAACGTTTCCATGGACGAGGCGCTGGATCGCGCCGGCACCGGGCCCTTCCAGTGGCGCCTGATCGGCATCTTCGGTCTTGTCTGGACAGCGGACGCGATGCAGGTCCTCGCCGTCGGCTTTACGGCAGCCTCGATCGCGGCCACCTTCGGGTTGACTGTTCCGCAAGCCCTGCAGACAGGTACGCTGTTCTTTCTCGGCATGCTCATCGGCGCTGTCGCCTTTGGGCGCCTGGCCGACAAGGTCGGGCGGCGTCGGGTCCTGATCACCACTGTTGCCTGCGATGCGCTTTTCGGCACCCTTTCCATCTTCGCTCCCAGCTTTGCCAGCCTGCTCGTGCTGCGTTTCCTGACAGGAGTGGCGGTCGGTGGCACGTTGCCTGTCGACTATGCGATGATGGCGGAGTTCCTGCCCGCCAAGAGCCGTGGCCGCTGGCTGGTGGCGTTGGAAGGCTTCTGGGCGGTCGGCACGCTGATCGTCGCACTGGCTGCCTGGGCTGCGAGCGTCGCCGGGGTAGCCGATACCTGGCGCTACATTTTCGCCGTCACCGCAGTTCCGGCGCTGCTGGGCCTGACACTGCGCTTCTTCGTTCCTGAATCGCCACTCTACCTGCTGCGGACCGGGCGGGCGGGCGAGGCCAAGGTGATCGTCAACCGAATGCTGGCGCTGCACCGGAAAGCACCACTGCTGCCCGAGGATCAAATCGTCGCGTCGTCGCAGGTGGCTGAGGGCATCTTCTCCGACGAGCTTCGTCGCCGAAGTGTACTGATCCTGACGATCTGGTTCCTGGTTTCCGTTTCCTACTACGGGGTCTTCACCTGGATGCCGGCGAAGCTGGCCAGCGATGGGTTCGGCTTCGTCCGCGGATACGGCTTTCTGGTCTTCGTCGCCCTGGCTCAGATCCCGGGCTATGTACTTGCCGCCTACGGGGTCGAGGCTTGGGGTCGCAGGCCGACCTTGATCGGTTTCTGCCTGCTGTCTGCGCTTGGTTGCCTGCTCTTCGTGGTTTCTCCTGACGACATGCTGATCGGCGCGTCGCTGCTGGTCATGAGTTTTGCGCTACTCGGGACGTGGGGCGCGCTCTATGCCTACACCCCGGAACTCTATCCCACCGCCTCACGGGCGACAGGCATGGGCGCTGCGGGGGCGATGGCCCGCCTTGGCGGACTGCTGGCTCCATCCCTGATGGCGTTCATCGTCACGGGTGGGTTCGGTCTGGCCATCGGCCTGTTTGCGGGCCTGCTGGTCGTGGCGGCCTTTGCGGCAACGGCGATCGATATTGAAACACGCCAGGCGGCGCTCAGCTAGAGCATCTTGCGCAGAAACGTGCGGGTACGGCCTTTCGGAAACTCTGGTAGTTCGCCGAATATCTCGTAGCCTTGCCGTTGATACGCTCGCAGGGCTAGCGGATTGAAGGTGTCGATCCAAGCCCCATGGCAGCCACGTGCCGCTGCTTCCTCTTCCGCCAAAGCAAGGATCTTGCCGGCCATGCCCTTGCCGCGTTCCTTGTCGGGAATGTACAGCAACTGCGTGAAGAGCCATCCCCAGGCGGTATAGCCGGACAGGCCACCGGTGACGTTCCCGTCGGTATCTCGAATGAGAACCGCGAGCGGTTGCCGTTCGGCTGGGCCGACGTCATGGACGTTGAAGGCTGATAGCGCGTCGCCGATCGTGCTGAGATCATCGGCGGCGGGCGAGCCGGTCACTTCAAACTCGGCCATGCCGCTAACGCCCTTCGCGCCACCACATGGCGCCAAAGGCAAGCAGCAGAATGCCGACACCGGCGAAACCGGCAAACAGCGGCAGGGTGTTGATGCCCCTCAGCACCGTTTCGTTGGTAAGGTGGATCTGCATGCGATCGTCGTCGGCAACGCGGATCTGGCCGCGAACCGGCAGGATCGGCGGGATGCTGATCGCGCCGCTGCTATCGGAAACGCGGGTGACGAGCCCCTTCGACTTGTCGGAAATCGGCTTCAACGCCTCGGTCGTCGAGATCATGGCCTTGAATTCAGGAGCATCGACTGCGCCGACATGCGCCAGCGTCGTCATGTCGCCGTTTCTGATCTCGAAAAGGCCGATCTCGTCCATCTTCTTCTCGGCCTTGAAGAGGCCCGGCTCGGCTTGCGTCAGGGGGAGAGTTTCCGTCCTTCCCGAGGGATATCGGACCGTTGCATTGCCCGGGTCGCCGCCAATGGTCTGACGCGTGATCTCCAGCGTGCGGCCGGATGCGCGTGCCGTCAGGGCCTCTTCCTCAAGGGCGGGCTCCTTCATCAGCCAGTGGGCGACGCGGCGATAGAGCGACACATGCGGGCCTCCGCCCTCGAAGCCGCGGGCCCAGAGCCAGCCCTGGTCGGAGAGCAGCATGGCGACACGCCCCTGTCCGGCGCGATTGAGAACGAGCAGCGGATGGTTGTCAGCGCCGACCATCACCGTCTGGCCCTGCGGCGGCTCCACATCGACGCTGCGGAACCAGCGGCCCCAATGCGGCGGTTCGTCAGCGGATCCATCGAGGCCGCGGGTAACGGGGTGTTTGCGGCCTTCCTCCGAAAGCCGGGGGTAAAAGGCTTTTTCGATCATCTGCCCGGTCGGTGCGGCCGGCAGCACCGACGATAGCGGCGTCAGGGCAATCGAATCCTGGCCGGCATGTTCTGGGCCGGCAGCGATCAACAGCGCGCCGCCATTTTCCACGTACTGGGCGATATAGTCGTAGTAGAGGATCGGCAGCACGCCGCGATGCTGATAGCGGTCGAAGATGATCAGGTCGAAGTCCTTGATCTTATCGACGAACAGCTCGCGGGTTGGGAAGGCGATCAGCGACAGTTCGTTGATCGGTGTGCCGTCCTGCTTTTCGGGCGGGCGCAGAATGGTAAAGTGGACGAGATCCACCGAGGCATCCGACTTCAAGAGATTGCGCCAGGCGCGCTCGCCGGCATGCGGCTCGCCGGAGACGAGCAGAACGCGCAGGTTTTCGCGAATGCCGTCGATCAGGTGGACCGCGCGGTTGTTGGCGTCGGTGACTTCGCCCGGAAGATCGGCGACCGAAAATTCGAGAACGTTGCTGCCGCCGCGCTCGACCTTGAACGAAAAGGGCGTGTCGCGGCCAGGCGTTGCCTGGAGCGTGGCGATCTCGTTGCCGTTGAGTTTCACCGTGACGCTTGCCGTGCCGCCGGGGCTCGGTCCGTCGTCGAAGACGCGCAGCATCAATTGCTGCTCCTCATTGACGATCCCGAAGCGCGGTGCCTTCACGACCTCGATGCGGCGGTCGAACTCGTTGGCCTTGCCCGTGATCAGGCCGTGGATCGGCGCGTCGAAGCCGAGCGCCTGATTGACGCCGGGAACGTCGTGGATTTCGCCGTCCGTCAGCATGATCGCGCCGCCGATGCGCGCGGGCGGCACGTCCGCGACAGCCGCCGAAAGCGCATTGAACAGCCGGGTCGAGGGAGCATCGGAATCTTGCGGCTCCGTCGCGTCGACGTAGCGCGGCTCGACATTGGGGAAGCGCGAGAGGCGATCCTTCAACTGCGCCAGCGCATCGTCGGTCATCTTGATGCGATCAGGCGTTTGCTGGCTCTGGCTGCGGTCAACAATGACGGGCACGACGGTCGACAGTGGGTCGCGATCTTCCTGCAGCAAGAGAGGGTTGGCGAGGGCAGCCAGCAAGGCAAGGGCCGCGATCGAACGAATCCATGCGCCGCGCACGCCGCGCCAGATGCCAAAGGCAGCGGTTGCGAGAACAATAACCGCCAGACCCGCCAGGAGCGACCAAGGAATGAAGGGTGAAAAATCAACCGTCATATCACTGTCCCAACCGTTCCAGCAGGGCGGGGACGTGGACCTGATCGGTCTTGTAGTTGCCGGTTAGCATGTACATCATGATGTTGACGCCGCTGCGGTAGGCGTATTCGCGCTGTGTCTCGTCCGGGGGGACCGTCGGCAACAACGGTACCCCATTGTCATCGACGGCCCAGGCACCGGCAAAATCGTTGCCGGTGATGAGGATCGGGGAAACGCCGTCGGCCGTGGCCGCCGACTTGGCGTTTTCGGGACGACTTTCCTGGCGTGCTTCAATCCAGAGCGGGCTACCCGTGTAGCGGCCGGGGAAGCTTGAGAGCAGGTAGAACGATTTCGTCAGCACGTGGTCCGACGGCACCGGTTCCAGCGGCGGAATATCGAGATTGGCAAGGATTTGCTGCAAGCGCTCGCCGTTGGCGCTGACCGAGCCGCCATTGTTGTCGAGCGCGCTGAACTGATCGCGCGTATCGAAGAGCACGGTTCCGCCGGCGCGCATATAGGCATCGATCTTGTTGATTGCAGCTGCCGAGGGCATCGGCGCGGTGGCCGAGATCGGCCAATAGATGATCGGATAGAAGGTGAGCTCATCCTTGGTGAGATCCACGCCGACAGGCGGTGATGGCTCCAACGTGGTGCGGTATGTCAGGAATTCCGTCAGGCCCTCCAGCCCGCGTTCGGATATGTGGTCGACGTCCTGTTCGCCGGTGACGACATAGGCGAGGTGCGTATTGTCGAGCCGCTGGAAGATCTGATCGTCGCCGGGCTTGGAGTCGTCGGCATGCGATTGCCCCGGCTGCAGGAAGAAGGCCGCACTGACCGCCACAGCGACAAGCGCCGCTGTTCGCGCCGCCGGGCGCAGCCTCGAGAAAGCGCCGCTCATGAACATTACGATCAGGCTGTCGGCCAGCAGCAACAGGAAGGCGATTAGGAACAGCGCGGGCTTTGCCGACCAGGTTTCGCCGCCGATCAGCCCTTCGCGCACGACTGTGAGACCCGACGTATCAAGCGGCTTCAGTTCGGCATTCTTCGGCAGGATGTTCAGCGCGGTAAATCCTTCTTCGGAGCCGTAAAGGCCGGGCGGGTTGTCGAAGCTTGCGACCGGCGTGACCTTCGCGTTCGGGATCAGCGGACGCGCCGTGCCGGTTTCGGTCGTGAGTGCGCCTTTGGCGGTCAACAATCGGAAAGGCGGCAGCGCCTCGGCGGTCGATGCACCGCCGGCTTCAGCGGTAACGCCACCGGAACGCGACAACTGGACGAGGCGGCGCAGCATCTCGACAAAATTGCCCGAGATCGGCAGGTCAGACCACGTCGCTTCTGCGCTGACATGGAACAGGACGATCCTGCCTGCATTGATCGGCTTCGTCGTGACCAGCGGCGTGCCATCGGCGAGGCTCGCCCAGGTGCGCTCGGCAAGATCCGGCGTCGGCTCTGCGAGAACCTGCCGCTTGACGGTAACATCGGTCGGCTTCGGCATGCCGGCGAAGGGGCCGAAGGTTGGAAATTCGGCGAGGGGCTGCGGTTCGGCCCATGAGAGCGCGCCACCCAATGCACGCTCGCCCTGGCGCAACGTCACCGGCACCAGCGGATCGTCGGCGGGTGCGGCGGCAAGGCGCGGCCCGGCGAAGCGGACAAGTGTTCCGCCATTTGCGATCCAGCGCTGCAGCGGCTCGTAGGTTTCCTGGGGTAGGCGACCGATATCCGCCATGATGATGACAGATGGATTCTGCGACAGGAGATCCGGGATCGAGGTCGCGAGATCAGGCGTGTTCGGCTCGATCAAATCGGCATAAGGCTGCAAAGCGCGCTGGATGTAATAAAGCGGCGAAAGCAGCGGTTGGAAAGTGTCACCGACCTCACCTGATAGCAGAACCACGCGGCGACGCTTAAAACCGTCGTCGAGCAGATGCACGGCGCCAGCCGTCGCGTGGTTGTCGATGCTGACGCGCGCGAAATCGTTGCGCATCTCAAACGGTGCGGTGATTGATCCGGTCGCGACGCTCTGACCCGGCTGGAAGTCGATCGAGCCGGTCGCGATCGCGCGTCCCTGCGTGTCCTGCGCGGTGATCGGGCGCGAGGCGGCAGCGCCACTGTCGAGGCGCGTGGCGGTGACCGTCATCGCGTCGGCGGCATTGCTTGCGGACGTGATCGCAATCGTTTCGTTTGCGTCCGCTGAGATCAATCGCAATTGGGCAGGCGAGAGGTCGGAAAGCTGGCGGACGGTCGTGTCGTTCTCTCTTGCGGCGGCGCCATCCGTAAGGAAGGCGAGAGTGCCGGGATGGACGCCGTTCAGCGCGGCGCGGAGAGCCTCGAAAGCACGCTGGCGATCCGGCACAAGCGGCTTCGGTTCTGCGGCACGCAGCTTGTCGCGGGCGACGGCTGCCGTTCCGGGGACGGCATCGTTGGTCGGGTCGGCGGTGAAGGCGATCGCCACCGGAGTACCAGCGGATTCCGCGTCGTCGATCAGGGCGTCAGCGGTCTTCACGCGGCGATCCCAATCCGGCGAGGTGGCCCAGCCGTTGTCAACAAAGAGCACGAGCGGACCGCCGGAAGCGATTGAATTGGTGCGCGGATTGAAGACCGGATCGGCGATGGCCAGGATGACTGCGGTCGCAAGCAGCATGCGCAGCAGCGTCAGCCACCAGGGACTTTGGGCAGGGGTTTCTTCCCGCTTCAGGACCGTGGCGAGAATCTTCAGAGGTGGGAAGACTTCTGTCTTCGGGCGCGGCGGCGTCAGTCTGAGAAGCCACCAGATGATCGGCAAGGCCACAAGGGCGCCGAGGATTGCGGGATAGGCAAAAGCAAAGGGGAGAGCGTTCACGCGCGTTCTCCCTGCGTCATCCTTGCGGGCATGCCCGAAAGGTACATGTGGACGGCGACCAGCGCTTCAGAGGCTAGGTGGTCTGTGCGGTGGCTGACGAAGGTCCAGCCCATGTGGCGCAGCGCCTGGCCGAGATCGTCCCGGCGGTCGAGATAGGCGCGGGTATAGGCTTCGCGAACATGCTCGGCGCGGCCGGATGTCAGCTTCGACCCTGTCTCGGGGTCGGTGAATTCGGTGCGGCCATCATACGGGAAGAGCTCCTCGGCCGGATCGGCGATCTCGATCACGTGGCCGCGCAGACCGCGCCGCGCCAAGGGGGCGATGCGCGCCATCACTGCTCGCGCGTCATCGAGAAAATCGCCAATCAAGACGAGTTCGCTCCAGCCGCGGATCATCGCCGTGTCGGGAAGCCCTCCGCTCAGCGGCGCGTGCATCAATGCCGTCGCAAGCCGTTCCGCGGCATTGCGTGCGGCAATCGGTTCCATGACGCCGGGACATCCGATGCGTTCGCCGGAACGCGCCAGGATTTCGGCAAGCGCCAGCATGATGACGAGCGCGCGGCCTTCCTTGGAGGCGTTTCCGAAGGTCGACTTGTACATCATCGAGGGAGACATGTCGGCCCAGAGCCAGATCGTATGGGCTGCTTCCCACTCGCGGTCGCGGATGTAGGTATGGTCGTCGCGCGCCGAACGGCGCCAATCGATGCGGGATAGACTTTCGCCCTCGGTATAGGGACGGAACTGCCAGAAATTCTCGCCGATGCCGCGCTTGCGGCGACCGTGCCAGCCGGCGATCACCGTGTTGGCGATCCGCTTGGCCTCGACCAGACAATCCGGCACAAGGCTCGCCCGCTGCCTTGCGCGAGCGAGGGCGTCATTGCCCGAGGTCGGATTGACGATCTGTCCGATGGGTGCCACGCAGACGCTTCCTTATCCCTTGGCCTGCTTGACCAGCCCTTCGATGACATCGCGAACCGACATGCCTTCCGCGCGGGCCGCAAATGTCAGCGCCATGCGGTGCTGCAGCACCGGTTCCGCGAGGGCATGGACGTCGTCAATAGACGGCGCCAGGCGGCCTTCGTAAAGGGCACGGGCGCGGGCGCAAAGCATCATGGCTTGGCCGGCGCGCGGACCAGGGCCCCAGGCGACGTTCTTGTCGGTCGCGGCATTTCCCTGACCCGGACGGGCCGAGCGAACAAGCGCGAGGATAGCGTCGACAACCTTGTCGCTGACCGGCATCTGGCGAATGAGCGTTTGGATTTCGACGAGGCGCTCCGCGTTCAGGATCGCTTGC
Organism: Rhizobium sp. RHZ02; assembly: GCF_014851575.1. Classification (NCBI taxonomy): domain Bacteria; kingdom Pseudomonadati; phylum Pseudomonadota; class Alphaproteobacteria; order Hyphomicrobiales; family Rhizobiaceae; genus Rhizobium; species Rhizobium sp. RHZ02. Next base: position 12,725 of record NZ_JACUZX010000014.1, on the reverse strand, counting down.
GGCGTCGTTTCGCTGGTCCCGGTCGTCTCGAGCAGGATCTGTCGCTCGGCGGCGAGCTCCGGATAGTGGACGTCTACCTGGAGAAGGAAGCGGTCGAGCTGCGCCTCGGGCAAGGGATAGGTGCCTTCCTGCTCCAGCGGGTTCTGGGTGGCCAGGACGTGGAAGGGCGCGGGCAGATCGTAGCGGTGGCCGGCAACGGTGATGTGGTATTCCTGCATGGACTGCAGCAGGGCCGATTGCGTGCGCGGCGACGCGCGGTTGATTTCGTCGGCCATGAGGAGTTGGGCGAACACCGGACCCTTGACGAAACGGAAGGAACGGCGGCCGCTGTCATCTTGGTCCATCACTTCGGAGCCCAAGATATCGGAAGGCATCAGATCCGGTGTGAACTGGATGCGGTTGGAGGCGAGGCCAAGCACTTCGCCGAGGGTAGTAACGAGTTTGGTCTTGGCAAGGCCCGGCACACCGACCAGCAGGGCATGGCCGCCCGAAAGAACCGCGAGAAGAGTGTTCTCGACGACGCTTTCCTGGCCGAAGATCACCTTCGAGACTTCACCCCGCACGGCGGCAATATCTGCAAGGGCCTTCTCGGCCGCGGCGATGATCGCCTTTTCATCGAGGGGGGCTTCGGTCTTCATCATACCCATAAGGCATCTCCAGCGGGTGATATCATTCGTCGCGAATCGGCAGACTTACACGCAAGCGTCATACCAGATAGAGTTATGGAGATGTTGCGGGCTGACAAGTTCGTTCCGAATGACTATCTCGTGACCTTCTTGAGTTAAAGACAAACCGGGACAGAAGAATGGCAGCCGAAGAGATCAAGGCGACAACAGACGCGGCCGGTCTTGCTGCGCTGATTTCGCGCGCCGCCGGTGATGCAGGGGCCAAAGCCCGAGGCCTTCCGCCCGTCGATAAGTGGAATCCGCCGTTCTGCGGCGATATCGACATGGAAATCCGAGCGGACGGAACATGGTTCTACATGGGAACGCCGATCGGCCGGGCGCCGCTCGTCAGGTTGTTCTCCACGGTCCTGCGCAAGGACGAAGATGAGAAGACCTACCTTGTAACCCCCGTCGAACGGGTTGGTATCCGGGTTGTCGATGCGCCGTTCGTCGCCGTTGAAATGAATGCCGGACAAAGGGATGGCGAGCCGCTGTTAACTTTCCGGACCAATGTCGGTGACGTGGTCGAGGCTGGGCCGGAGCATCCGCTGCGTTTTGTAGTTCATGGCGAAAACAGCGAGTTGAAGCCCTATCTTCATGTTCGCGGGCGGCTGGAGGCGCTGGTTTCGCGACCGATCATGTACGAACTCGTCGAGCTCGGCGAACGCCTTGAAGTCGACGGTAAGACGATGTTCTGTCTGCGCTCCGGCGGTGTGACCTTTCCTGTCATGCCGGCGGAAGAACTGGATGCACTCTCCCGATGAACAATGTTTTGACCGAAAACCGTTCGCTCTATTCAGCGGCTGAATTCCGCCGTCGCGCTCTTCACCAGAGCGGTGGTCCGGTGGATCTCTCCTGGCGTGATCACGGCGATCACATTCTCAACCCCGATATCGTCACGCAGGTGGAGACCTTCAAACTTCGCGATGCCGCGGTGCTGGTGCCTGTTATCGACGATGGTGACGATGCGCATGTGATTTTCACGCAGCGCACGGCGACGCTGCGCAAGCATTCCGGACAGATCGCGTTCCCGGGTGGAAAGATTGACGCCATCGACGGCTCCGCCGAAAAGGCCGCAATCCGGGAAACCGAAGAGGAGATCGGCATCGACGGCTCCTTTGTCGAGACCGTGGCGCGGCTTCCGAACTATCTGGCGTCGACCGGCTTCCGTATAACGCCAGTGCTCGCCGTTGTTCGGCGCGGCTTCGAATTGAAACTCAACCCCACCGAGGTGGATGACGTGTTCGAAGTACCGCTGTCCTTTCTCATGAACCCGGCCAACCACAGCCGCGACAGGCGCGTGCTTGACGGTCTCGAACGACAATTCTACCGGATGCCCTATGAAAGCCGGATGATCTGGGGCATTACCGCCGGCATCGTTCGCACCCTCTATGAAAGGCTCTATGCATGACCAACCTTGGCAACGAGGCATGGTTCAAGGATCCGGCTCTGACGCGTGTTTTTGCGTTGCTCAACTCTGATGGAGAAGGGCGCGTCGTCGGTGGGGCGGTCCGCAACAGCCTCATGCGGCTTCCGGTCAGTGACATTGATGTCGCCACGACCCTTACGCCGGAGCAGGTCATCGAGCGGGCGGTTGCCGCTGGGATCAAGGCTGTGCCGACCGGCGTGGCGCACGGCACTGTGACCCTCGTCATCGATGGCAAGCCGTTCGAGGTCACGACGCTGAGGGCAGACGTGGAAACCGATGGGCGGCGTGCAAAGGTAGCCTTCGGTTCCGATTGGCGGACAGACGCGGAACGCCGCGACCTCACGATCAACGCGCTCTATGTCGACGCCAAAGGCGATGTGATCGACCTGGTCGGTGGTCTCGCCGATATCGAGAAGCGCAATATCCGCTTCATTGGGGACGCGGCGACGCGTGTTGCCGAGGACTATCTGCGTATCCTGCGATTTTTCCGGTTCTTCGCCTACTATGGCTCCGGTCGTCCGGATGCTGATGGGTTGAGAGCCTGCGCATCGGCTCGCGCCAAGCTGAAGACGCTTTCAGCCGAAAGGGTCTGGTCGGAACTGCGCAAGCTACTCAGCGCCGAAGATCCCGGACGGGCACTTCTGTGGATGCGACAGGTCGGCGTGCTCAGCGAAATCCTGCCAGAGACTGAGAAATGGGGGATCGACACCATTCCGACATTGATCGGTACGGAGCAAGCGCTTGCCTGGAAGCCAGATCCGCTTCTGCGTCTTGCTGCCATCATTCCGCCCGATGCCGATCGGCTGGAGAAGATGGCGGCGCGCCTCAAGCTGGCCAATGCCGAGGCCGCCTGGTTCAAGGCATGGGCCAAGGCGCCTGTTATCAATGATGAATTGTCCTCGGCCGCCCTTTCACGACTGCTTTTTCGGCACGGCGCCGACGGCATCAATACCCGCTTGAAACTTGCGCTGGCAACAGCACGCGGCAAGGCGGAAGGTGACACACAGGAGATGGCTCGCTCGGCAAGGCTCGGCAAGCTGCTCGAACTGGCGGATAACTGGAAGAAACCGCAATTCCCGATCAATGGCGGCGACGTCATGGCTGCCGGTGTCCCGGCCGGGAAGCAGGTCGGCGAGACGCTGTCGGTCTTGGAAAACGCCTGGATCGAGGAAAACTTCATACCGGACCGGGCGGCGTTGCTCGCCCGGCTGAAGGATCTGGTGGGGTAGTTTAGGCCGCTGTCGCCTCGTTGCGGATGCGGGCCTTGATGTTTTCTACCATGTTTTCGCGGATCACGGTCTCGCCGTGGGCGTTGCGCATATGTTCGACAACGCGACGGACGATTTCGGCATCGTCATTCGCGCGGGTATGCCAGTCGCATCCAGGAACGAGCGTTCCGCATTCGAAGAGTCTCATTCTTTTCCTCCTTCGGTTTCATGCGATTGCGCGATGATGCAATGGCTGAATGCTCGAGGGGTAAGAAGGTTCCGGCCGGCGCGAAGGACCGGCCGGTTGGTCATTTTCTTGTTATTCGGGCATCGCCCAGGATCTGAAGCAATCTGTCGCCGCCTTGTTGTCCGGACGCTTTGCCAGACGGTCCAGTTCTTCCGGTGTCTTGCCGCCTGCCAGCTGGAGCTTCACTTGTTCCACAAAGCAGGAAAGGGGAAGGTCGGAGCCGCTTTTCGCCCGGAGCCGTTCTGCAATCCGGCTCAAAAATTCGGGTGCATCCATAGATGGGGGTTGCTCTGGCGCACCCGCCGATGCCGCAGAGCTACTTTGTACCGTCATGACAATCCTCCTCCGATTGTTACGCGTACATGCACAGAGTTAGTGGTCCAGTCTCCGAATTTAAGCCCTTCAGACGTCTTTTTTGTCTGATCACGGCCAACGGACAAGAGGGGGCAAGGATGAGAGAATGGACTCGACGTTTCCTCCTGTCTTGAGGCCAAAGATTGTACCTCGATCATAGAGTAAATTGAACTCAACATAGCGCCCACGGCGAATCAATTGTTCGTCACGATCCGCGTCTGTCCACGGCTTATTGAAGTTGGTGCGAACAATGCGTGGATAAACCATGGCGAAAGCCCGTCCGACGTCGCGGGTGAAGGCGAAATCGGCGTCCCATCCGCCGGCTTCCTCGCCGGAATGCAGCCAGTCATAGAAGATGCCCCCGATGCCGCGCGCTTCGTTGCGGTGCTTGAGGAAGAAATACTCGTCGCACCATTTCTTGTAGGCGGCGTAATCGGCGACGCCCGAGTGGCTGCGGCAGGCGATCTCCATCGCCTTGTGAAACAGCTGGCTGTCCTCATCTTCCTGCGTACGGCGGCGGTCGAGCACTGGCGTCAGGTCGGCGCCGCCGCCGAACCAGCGGCTCGAGGTTACGACCATGCGCGTGTTCATGTGAACGGCCGGTACGTTGGGGTTGACCGGATGGGCGATCAGCGAGATGCCAGAGGCCCAGAAACGCGGATCTTCCTTGGCGCCGGGCATCTGGGCGCGCAGATCAGGCGCGAATTCGCCATAGACGGTGGATGTATGCACGCCAACTTTCTCGAAGACGCGGCCATGCATCATCGACATGCGGCCGCCGCCACCGGCGCCATTTTCGCGCGTCCATTCCTTCGCCACGAAGAGGCCGGGTTCTCTATCGGAGAGTGGGCCCGAGAGTTCGTCTTCGAGCGCTTCGAATGAGGCGCAGATAGTATCGCGAAGACTTTCAAACCAGGCGCGGGCGACTGACTTCTTCTCTTCGATATCGTCCGGCAGGCCGATCGGAAGTTCGGGTCGTTCCATTTCATCTCTCTCCGAGCGGGTCGCCATCGACTCGCGCTTTCGTCTTTGCTGCTCTGATAGCAGGTAGGGCAGGGTCCTGCCAGCAGAGGCGATGCCTGAGGGCTCCTCAGATTCGACTCGCAAAAGGCGGCTTTCGATACTAACTTTTTGTCACAGAGGTAGGCTCATGACGAAAATCCCTGGACCTCCGTCGTTCGACGGTCTCAAGCGACGGATTGCTACCCACCGGGCGGAAGGCACACCCCGGAATAACGATCGTTTCGTGCGACAAACCTATTGCCTCAATCTGCTCGACGCGCGCGCCAAGGCGCGCGAATGGTTCGACGAGTATCCCAAGGCCGCGTACTGGACGGAGGTCGAGAGTTGGCGTCAGTTGGAAGGCGACCAGATCGAATTCACCATGCGCCGGCTGCCGTCCGCCGATTGATCGGTCTACTCGGCCGCACCCTTCAACCTGCTTTCGATGAGCAGGCCGCTTTCGTCGAGGATGGGGTGGGCGACGGAGACGATGTGGGCGTTGATGCGCTTTAGGTCGCGCAGCATGTCGAGGTGCAGCGAGCTTGTCTGCAGGCTGTCGGCGCGACCGTCGCGCAGGCGCTCCAGATGCCGCTCCGACGATTGCTTTTCCATCCGGCGAACCTCGACCTTCACCTCCATCAACTGCCTGGCGAGATTGAAGTCGCCGGTGACGAGGATCGTCTGGGCAATGCGCAGATTGTCGATCGTAAGGTGGAAGAGCTTGCGCAGCTCCTCATAGCCTTCCTCGGAGAATTTCAAGCCGAGCGAAACCTTCTTCGTCACCTGCGGCATCAGCCCCTTCTCGATGATGTCGCCGATGTGTTCGAGATTGATGGCGTAGTCGATGATCACGATCGAGCGGCGCCCGTCCTCTTCGCTGAGCCCGGCATGGCCGAGCTTGGAGAGATAGATCTTCACCTCCTGCTGCAGGCTGTCGACCCGCTTTTCCAGCGACGGGATTTCCTTCAGGTTCGCCAGGTTGTTGGCCTCGAAGGCATCCGAGGCGCGCATCAGCATGCGTTCGATCAGGTCACCGACGCCGAGCACCTCCCTTGTCGCACTGGCCAGCGCCACGACCGGTGTCGCCAGCTCCTGCTGGTCGAGATAGCGTGGTCCGCCCTCCGCCTGGGACTCCTCCGGCACCAGCCTGAGCATCAACCGCGAGAGGGGGCGGGAGAACGGCCAGGCGAGCGCAGCCAGCATCAGGTTGAAGCCTAGATGGGCGTCGACCGGCAGTTTCGCCGGCGTCAGCGGCAGCGTTCCAAGCAGGTCGGCGCCGTAGCCTGCGAGCGGCAATGCGATCAGGCAGCCGATGGCGCGTACGATCAGATTGCCGAGCGTGACGCGCCTGGCGGCTGCCGGACCGGCAAGCGAGGCGATCACCGGCGGAATGGCGCCGCCGAGATTGGCGCCGAGCACCAGAACGATGATCAGCCCTGCTGACAGGATGCCCGTCGAGGCCAGCGAGAGAATGAGGACGACGGCGGCAAGGCTCGACGACGAGATGAAGGCGATGACTGCGGAAAAGGCGAGTGCGACCGGCCAGGCATTGTCGAGCAGGGCAATGAAGGCGCCGAGCGCCGGCGACTGCCGCATCGGTTCGGTGGCGCTGCTCAAAAGATGCAGCGACAACAGCATCAGGCCGATGCCGATCAGTGCGGTGCCGCCGCCCTGGCGCGACGACGAGCCGCTGCGATGCAGCACCATGCCGGCAAGGATCACCAGTGGTGACAGCCACGCGATGCCGGTGGCGACGATCCAGGCGGTCACCGCGGTTCCGACATTGGCGCCGAGCAGGACGATCTGCGCCATGCGCGGCTTCACCAGCTCGCGCTCGACGAAGGAGGCGACCATCAGCGCGGTTGCCGTCGAACTCTGCAGCGCAATCGTCGCAAAGAAGCCCGAGACGAACGAGCGCAGGCCGCTGCGCGTGCCGGTGGCAAGGCCGGTGCGCAACCGCGCCCCAAACGCACGCGACACGCCGTCCTTCACCTGGGCCAGGCCGAACAGCAGCAGCGCTACCGCGCCGAACAGGTTGATCATGACGATCGTCGATTCCATGCTGCCGTTTCTTTGCCTCTTATGCGGGAAGGGTGTTCCTATTCGAATATAGGTTCTCAAGTGTTTGAAAATATGGCGTTACGCGCGCAATTTTTATTGCTCGGCTAAAAACTATACGCTGCTTGGGGAAATTCACAACGTCGTTCGCGACATATTTTGAAGCGGTATCGTCGTCGAGGTCGCGAAGGTCGGAAATCAGCGCCAGACGGTCTGCCGCATGGCTTCTCCGACGATCATCGCAGCCGAGACGGCGACGTTTATCGAGCGTTGGCCTTCCACCATGGGAACGAGGATCCGGGCGTCGGCTGCCGCGTGGACATGATCAGGGACGCCGGCGCTCTCGCGGCCGAAAAGAAGGATGTCGTCGTCACGGAATGCGAAGTCGGTATAGCGGTCGGACGACTTGGTGGACGCCAGCACCAAACGCCGACCGGTAGCCTTTCGCCAGTCCTCGAAGCGATCCCAATTGACATGGCGGGTGAGGGCGGCTGCGGCGATATAGTCCATGCCTGCCCGTTTGAGGTTGCGGTCGGATATGTCGAAACCAGCAGGCTCGATAATGTCGACAGCGAAGCCAAGACAGGCGGCGAGACGCAGGATGGTTCCCGTATTGCCGGGTATGTCAGGCTGATAGAGCGCTAGTCTGAGGATCGCCATGGTCTAGGCCGTATTTTTCGGTTTTCGTCGAAGGACGCCTATTGCAACTGTGATTTCAGCGCAATAGGGCGCATTTTGGCCGATAATTGTTCAATTTCCGGCCGGTCGGGGCTGGAAATTCTGCTTGATTCGCGTTAAGGGTGCACATCTTTTAATCGCCAGAAGGGAGCGCCAAGATGGAAATATTGCCGCGTATGCGCTCTCGATGCGTGACCCCGCGAGTGGCGACCTGGCACGCGTAGTGCCATTTCTCTCCTGAGTTCCCATTTCTAACCTTTGCGCGGCCGTTATGGCCTCGTCCCGTGAACGTCCGGTTCCCATATGAGCTCTCAAGCGCCGTTTTGCGCGAGCCGGGGAGGCTGGACCGATCAGGTTTCGGAGCATTTTCATGTTTGGCTGGTTCGAGCAGCGACTTAATCCTTTCCCGACCGAGGAGCCGGTTGCTCCTCCGAAGGGTCTTTTTGCATTTTGCTGGCACTACACGAAGCCGGCAGCACCGTGGCTCGCCATCATGGCAGTGCTGACGGCGCTGATCGCCGTCGGCGAGGTGGCGCTCTTCCAGTTCCTCGGTGATATCGTGGACTGGCTGACTAAAGCCGACAAGGCGACATTTCTGGAGTCGGAATGGCCGAGGTTGGCATGGATGGGATCGTTGATCCTCATCGGCCTGCCGCTGGCGGCGGGGCTGGATTCACTCATCATGCATCAGGTGCTACTCGGCAACTATCCGATGATCGCACGCTGGCAGATGCACCGTTTCCTGCTGCGTCACAGCATGACCTTTTTCGCCAACGAATTCGCCGGACGCGTTGCGACGAAGGTGATGCAGACGTCGCTTGCGGTTCGCGAAACGACGATGAAGATCCTCGATGTCTTCGTCTATGTCGTCACCTACTTCCTGTCGATGATCATTGTGATCGCTGCTGCCGACTGGCGGCTGATGATACCGATCCTCGTTTGGCTCGCTGTCTATATCGGAATCGTGTCCTACTTCGTGCCGCGGCTTCGCAAGATCGCGGCACAGCAGGCGGATGCGCGCTCTATGATGACGGGGCGGGTGGTCGACAGCTACACGAACATCGCGACGGTGAAGCTGTTCTCGCATGCCGGCCGCGAAGAGACCTATGCGCGTAGCGGCATGGAGGAGTTCCTCGAAACTGTCCACTCGCAGATGCGTCGCGTCACGTTGTTTCATATATCCGTCTATATGAACAACTGCGTGGCGTTGTTCGTGGTGTCCGGCCTGTCCATCTGGTTCTGGCTGAACGGACAGATCTCGGTCGGTGCCATTGCTATTGCGATCGGTCTTGCCATGCGTGTCAACGGCATGTCGCAGTGGATCATGTGGGAAGTCTCGGCGCTGTTCGAGAACATCGGCACGGTCTATGACGGCATGGAGATGATGACGAAGAAGCATGACATCGTCGACAAGCCGAACGCGCCGCAGTTGTCAGCGAGGAAGGGTGCAATCCACTACGAGCGCATCCGCTTCCACTATGGCAAGGGCAAAGGTGTCATCGACAATCTCTCCCTAGACATCAAGGCGGGTGAGAAGGTCGGCCTGGTCGGTCGCTCCGGTGCCGGCAAGACGACGCTGATGAACCTGTTGCTGCGCTTCTACGATCTGGAGGCCGGCCGCATCACGATCGATGGGCAGGACATCTCGGGCGTGTCCCAGGAAAGCCTGCGTGAACTGATCGGCGTCGTGACGCAGGATACGTCCCTGCTGCACCGGTCGATCCGCGACAACATCGCCTATGGCCGCCCGGACGCGACCGACGCCCAGGTGATCGAAGCCGCCAGGCGTGCGAATGCCTGGGACTTCATCGAAGGGCTTGTCGACATGCAGGGCCGCACAGGGCTCGACGCGCAGGTAGGCGAACGCGGCGTGAAGCTCTCCGGCGGCCAGCGTCAGCGCGTCGCGATCGCCCGCGTCTTCCTGAAGGACGCGCCGATCCTGGTGCTCGACGAGGCGACATCGGCGCTCGACTCCGAGGTCGAGGCAGCGATTCAGGAAAACCTATTTGCGCTGATGGAAGGCAAGACGGTGATTGCGATCGCGCATCGCCTGTCGACCCTGACCGAGATGGACCGTCTGATCGTGCTCGACAAGGGCAGGATCATCGAGGCCGGCGCCCACGCAGAGCTGGTCCAGCAGGGCGGTATTTACGCTGACCTGTGGAACCGTCAGTCCGGCGGCTTCTTGGCGGATCACTCGGAAGAGGCGGAAGAGGCGGCCGAATAGAAAGAAGCCCTCCCTGCGGATGCGGGGAGGGCTTCTCTTTTCGTGTCCATGGATGTGGTGTCAGAGGCTGTCTGCCCAGTCTTTCACCCGGTTTCCTTCGACAAGCATGCTATTGGTCGACACAAGCGTACGCAATGCGAACAGACGTCGCTCTTCCTCGCGATCGACCCACGTAGAGATCGCCTCGGCGATTGCCTCGTCGTAGGACATTTCCAACTGTTCAACGATTGCATCAAGTCGTTCCGCAAGGGGCAGCGGAATACTCGACAATACTGTCTTCCTTGCTTGCATCGCGGCCGTCTCCCGTAAGAATCCATTGTACCTCGAGATTGTGACGAGGTCAGTCTCATTCAACAACGATGCCGTTGTTGTTACCGATTGTTACGAAAATATAAGGTTGCGCCCTGGGGCCGTTGCTTTCCCGCCCTGGCTAATAAGCCTATATCGCATTTATGCTGATAAAACGACTCCTTCGTGTCTTTGAAAATTGGATTAATCCCTTTGCGCCGCGGGAAAACATTCAGCCCCCGCGTTCCACGCTTGGATTCATCTGGTTCTATATCGGGCAGGCGAAGACGCCCTTCGTCGCGATGCTCGTGCTCGGCGGGATGTCGGCGGCAATCGAGGCGGCGCTCTTCTGGTTCGTCGGCCGGCTTGTCGATATCCTCGCGACGATCACGCCGGCCGCAGGCTGGAGCGGCCTTCTTGCCGCGCACGGCGCCGAACTCTTCGGTATGCTCGTCCTTATCGGCATCGTCCGCTTTGTCGTCGCGCTGTTGATTGCGCTCGTCGATCAGCAGGTGATCACGCCCGGCTTCTATAACCTCGCGCGCTGGCAATCCTACCTGCATGTTTCGAGGCAATCGCTCTCGTTCTTTCAAAGCGATTTCTCCGGCCGCGTCGTCACCAAGGTCTGGTCGGCGGGCCAGGCCACGGGCGATCTGGTGACGTCGCTGATGGAGAGCGTCTGGTTCGTCGGCATCTATGCGGCGACAACGCTGGTGCTCGTCGCGCGGCTGGATCTCTCGCTTGCCGTGGTCGTGCTCTGCTGGCTCGGCGTGTTCGGCGTTCTCGCGCGTTATTTCGTGCCCCGCATCCGATTGCATTCCCGGGAAACGGCGGAAGCGGCGTCGATGATCAACGGGCGCATGGTGGACGCCTACAGCAACATCCAGACACTGAAGCTGTTTGCGCGTGACGAAGAGAGCGACCGCTACATGCGGCAAGGCTTCGACTTCTATCAGCACACTGTCCTGCGGTTCACGCGCTTCATCACCGGGGTACGCGCCTCGATGGCACTGCTTTCGGGCATCATGATCGTTACGATGGCCGGACTGAGCGTTCATCTTTGGCTGGCGGGGCTCATCAGTTCCGGCGCGGTCGCCTTCTCGCTGGCGCTTGTGCTGCGCCTCAACTTCCTTCTCGGCCGGCTGATGACCCAGTTCAACGGCATCATGCGCAACCTCGGCACGATCCAGAATGCTGCCGAGCTGATCTCGCAGCCGCTTGGACTGGTCGATCGCCCCGGTGCCCGCGACCTTACTATTCGACAGCCCGGCATCCGCTTCGAGAACGTCTCTTTCCACTACGGCAGACCAGATGGCGTTATCGACAACTTCTCGCTCACGATCGAGCCGGGGGAGAAGGTCGGCATCGTCGGGCGCTCGGGCGCCGGCAAGTCGACACTGGTCAACCTCCTGCTGCGGCTCTACGACCTCGAAGGTGGACGGATCTTGATCGACGGCCAGGACATTGCGTCCGTCACGCAGGAAACCCTGCGCATGCAGATCGGCGTTGTCAGCCAGGATACGTCGCTCCTGCATCGTTCCGTCCGGGACAATATCTTGTTTGGGCGCCCTGATGCGGGCGAGGCGCGGTTGGTCGAAGCGGCTCGGCGCGCGGAAGCGCTTGGCTTCATCGAGCGCCTGCAGGACCAGAATGGCCGCAGGGGTTTCGACGCGCACGTCGGGGAGCGTGGCGTGAAGCTTTCCGGCGGTCAGCGCCAGCGTATCGCGATTGCGCGCGTCATGCTGAAGGATGCGCCGATCCTCGTTCTCGACGAAGCAACATCGGCGCTGGATTCCGAGGTGGAAGAGGCGATCCAATCCAATCTGATCGGCCTCATGCAAGGCAAGACGGTGCTTGCCATCGCGCATCGGCTCTCGACCATCGCCGCCCTCGACCGATTGATCGTCGTCGACGAGGGGGGGATTATAGAAGAGGGGACGCACGAAGCTCTGCTGAAACAGGGTGGTCTCTATGCCGAACTCTGGGCACGGCAATCCGGTGGGTTCATCGCAACCGATGTCGAGGCGCCACCGCCCGGTTCAAAGGCGCACCGTAAACTCGGCGACGAGGCCAAAGTCGTCTGAGATGCAGTGTTACCTTCGGTCCACTGGAATGGTTTCAGCCGTAGTGGCCGGTCGGCGGGAACGCCGTCGACGCTGGTGCCGAAGGCTCGAGTTGGTGCAATGCGCAGCTGTGGCAAGCATGTGATTGTCTTCGAAAATCATCTGAAAATTCCCGCGACATTGTGCCCACATGGCCTTGCCAAGGCTGGACATAATTTGCGATCAAGCTTAGAACGCGCCGGATTGGTGGGGAATCTATGGTCGAATTGTGTCGCGACAGATTCGCCGCCGCGAGGAGCAGGGGCGGAGTTCCGCAAAATTTGCGTAGAGGATGGTTATAAGCCGTGAGCGAACACGAAACGACAGGCGAGATCACGGGCGAGCCGACTCGCCGTGATTTCCTTTATCTCACCACAGGCATGGCGGGGGCGGTTGGGGCCGTTGCGGTTGCATGGCCGTTTATCGACCAGATGCGTCCGGATGCTTCGACGTTGGCGCTGGCCTCG
>NZ_JACUZX010000141.1:0-207 GCF_014851575.1 Rhizobium sp. RHZ02 | reverse complement strand
TTCGATCGGATTCAGATCGGGCGAGTACGCAGGTAGAAAGAGCAGCCAGGCACCTTTTTGTCTGATGAGATTTTCGGCCTTTTCGCTTTTGTGGAAGCGAACATTGTCGGCAATCACGACGTCGCCCTTGGATAGAGTTGGGACGAGTTGCGTTTCGATCCAGGTCTCGAATATCTCGGCATTCATTGGTGCGTTGACGATCCATGG
>NZ_JACUZX010000140.1:0-210 GCF_014851575.1 Rhizobium sp. RHZ02 | reverse complement strand
ACCGTTACCGCAGTCATGCGCCTTTCGGATCCTGGAAGACGCAGACGTTTATCGCTGGCCTCAGATCGCATTCCATGGTCGCGCCATGGATCGTCAACGCACCAATGAATGCCGAGATATTCGAGACCTGGATCGAAACGCAACTCGTCCCAACTCTATCCAAGGGCGACGTCGTGATTGCCGACAATGTTCGCTTCCACAAAAGCGAAA